>CAYYGQ010000039.1:0-12737 GCA_964471485.1 uncultured Sandaracinobacter sp.
ATGTCGGACAAGCTCGGGCCGCTGCAATATAGCGAGAATCAGGAGGAAGTGTTCCTCGGCCATTCGGTGTCGCGGCAGCAGAATGTCTCGGAGAAAACCGCCGAACTGATCGATGCGGAAGTGAAGCGGCTGGTGCTCGACGGCTACGAGCGGGCGAAGCAGATCCTGAACGACCACCGCGACGATCTCGAAAAGGTGGCGCAGGCGCTTCTCGAATATGAAACGCTGTCCGGCGACGAAATCCTGAAGGTGGTGAAGGGCGAAAAGATCGAGCGCCCGGACGCCGCCGACAAGCTGCCGCCGCTGGGCGTCGGCGGCGTCTCCGGCCTTCCCAAGGCCGGGCGCCGCCACGGTTCGGGGCTTGGCGACGCCGCCCCGCAGACCTGACCCTGAAAGTCCGATCCGGGGCCGGCGCTTTTCCGGCCCCGTTTCGTGGCCGGCCGCGTTTTTGCAACCAACCCCGTTTTCGCAGCCCTTGCCAGTCTTCGCTTAAAGAGGCATTGAAAATGCATCTTCATCGCCGGCCGCCCCACGGGCGCGCCGGCAACATGCTGCGAGGACCAATGGACCAGCCCGATTCCTTCCCCGATTTCTTCGCCGCCGCCCCGACCATCACGCTGCACGACCCGCTGGCCGCCTTTCTCGGCGCCTCGGCAAGCGGCACCATCACCTATCGCTACGCCGACGCGGTGAAGCTGGCCGGCCACTCCTGCCCGACGGTGGCCGGCGCCTGGCTGATGGTGCGGCGCGGCCTGCTCGCCCTTTACGGCGCGGCCACGCCCGAGCGCGGCCGGCTGGAAGTCCATCTTCGCGACCCCCGCGACCATGGCACCACCGGAGTGGTGGCGACGGTCGCCATGCTGCTGACCGGGGCGGCGCCTGAAACCGGCTTCGGCGGCATCGGCCCGGGCGGCCGTTTCCGCCGCCGCGGCCTGCTGCATTTCGACGCGCCGATCGACGGAATGCTGGCGCTTCGCCGCACCGACAACGGGCGGGGCGTGCTGCTCGACCTCGACACCGGCGCCGTTCCCCCCGACCCCCGCCTTCCCGCGCTGTTCCCGCTGGTGCTGGCCGGCCAGCCGGCCGACGCCGATGTCGCGCAATTTGGCGCCTTGTGGCAGGAGCGGGTCGAGCGCATGTTGACCGCGCACGCCGACGATCCGGCTCTGGTTCCGGTGCTGGAATGGCGCAACGCCGCATGAAGGAGAAACAGCCTGTGAAACTTTACTATATGCCCGGCGCCTGCTCACTCGCCACGCACATCGTCCTCGAATGGATCGGCGGCGACTATGAAACGAAGCGTCTCGCCCACGCCGACCTCAAGCAGCCGGATTATCTGCGCGTCAACCCGCAAGGCGCGGTGCCGGCGCTCGAACTGGATGACGGCACCGTGCTGACGCAGAACGCCGCCATTCTCGGCTATCTCGCCGACCGTCACCCCGAGGCCGGGCTTTACGGCGACGGCAGCCCCAGGGCGCGCGCCGAAGTCAACCACTGGCTGGGCCTCGTCAATTCCGACCTGCACCCGGCCTACAAGCCGCTGTTCGGCGCCACCGCCTATCTGGGCGACGAATCGATGATCGAGAAAAGCCGGGCGAACGCAAAAGAAAAGGTGCGCGCCCTGTTCGAACTGCTCGACAAGGCGCTCGCCGGGCGTGACGGCATCGCCGGCCACCGCTCGATCGCCGACGCCTATCTCTATGTGCTGACGCGCTGGACCGACGGCGTGAAGATCGACATTTCCGACCTCGCCGACCTCCAGCGCTTCCGCAAGCTCATGGAAGCCGACGCCTCGGTGCAAAAGGCGCTGAAGGCCGAAGGGCTTTCCTGAACGAACGCCGGGCCGGGCTGCCGCCCGGCCCGCTGGCCAAACCGCTCAGAGCTTGAAGCCCGGCGGCAGCGCCATGCCGGCGGTCATCTTCTGCATTTCCTGGTGCGCCTTCTGGTCGGCGCGGGCGCGGGCGTCGGAAAGCGCCGCCACCAGCAGATCCTCGACCATTTCCTTGTTGTTCGGAATCAGCAGCGACGGGTCGATGTCGATGCCCATGATCCGCCCCTTGGCCGACGCCTTCACCCTGACGAGGCCGCCGCCCGAAACCCCCTCCACTTCCAGCTTGTCGAGGCTTTCCTGCGCCTGCGCCAGTTGCGCCTGCACATCGTTGGCCATTTTCAGGATATCGTCCAGATTTTTCATTTCGCAGCACTCCTGATGAGGGGGGTCGGCAGCGGCCGGGGCGGGCGCGGCGCGCGGATCTCGGCGCCCGGAAACGCCTGCAACAACAGCCGCACCAGCGGCTCCGCTTCGGCGCGGGCGTAGCGCTCGGCCTCGGCGCGTTCTTCCCGCTGTTGCAGGCTTTCGTGGCCGGCGCGGGGCGGGCCGCTATCCACAATCCAGGCGGTCGCGGTCCATTCGTCGAGGCAGCGCTTCACCTCGCTGGCAAAGCCGGCCGGCAACGGATTCACTTCGCCCAGATAAAGCCGGCCCGGCGCGTCGATCGCGATCGCCGCATCGTCGTGGAGGCGAAGATACATCCGCGCCTCGCGCCCGGAAAAAAGCGCCACCAGCGATTCGGCGTCCGACGGCAGGGCGGAAGCCGGCGGGGAGACCGGCGGGGCAGAGTTCGACGCGGGCGCCGGCGCGGCGGGCGCAGAGTTCGGCGCAGAATCCGACGCGGCAACGGCGCCGTCCTGCAACAGCTTCAGCAGCCGTTCGGGATCGGGCAGGCCGGCGGCGTGGACAAGGCGCAGCACCGCCATGTCGGCCGCCTGCTGCGGCACCGGCGCCCGCACCACTTCCTCGTGCCCCTTCAGCAGCAGTTGCCACAGCCGGTTGAGCGACGGGAACGACAATTGCCCGGCCCAGAGCGAAACGGCGGCGGCGTCGCTTTCCGCCAGCATCGGATCCACCGCGCCGGCAAGCTTCGCCCGCGACACCATGTGCACCAGGTCGAGAAGGCCCGACAACAGCATGTCCGGCTCCACCCCGGAATCGCGCGCCGAATCAAGCTCGCGAAGCGTCGCCCCGGCGTCGGCGGCCAATATGGCGCCAAGAAGCGAGGTCAGCCGGCCATGCTCGGCGAGGCCCAGCATGTCGCGCACCAGCATGGCCGTCACCGCGCCGTCGCCGGCAAGGGCGATGGCCTGGTCGAGGATGGAAAGGCCGTCGCGCACGCTGCCTTCGGCGGCGCGGGCGATGAGGGCGATGGCCTCCGCCTCGGCCGGCCCATGCTCCAGTTCGCAGATGCGCGCGAAATGGCTGGCGAGCAGCTCGGCCGGCACCCGCTTCAGGTCGAAGCGCTGGCAGCGACTCAAAATGGTGGCCGGCACCTTCTGCACTTCGGTGGTGGCGAAGATGAACTTCACATGGGGGGGCGGCTCTTCCAGCGTTTTCAACAGCGCGTTGAAGGCGCCCTTCGACAGCATGTGCACTTCGTCGATGATGTAGATCTTGTTGCGCGCCGAGACCGGGGCATAGCGCACCGCCTCGATGATCTCGCGGATATTGTCGACCCCGGTGTTCGACGCGGCGTCGATCTCGACCACGTCGATATGCTGGCCGGCGGCGATGGCGATGCAATTGGGGCAGACGCCGCAGGGCTTCACCGTCGGCCCGCCGTTTCCATCGGCGCCGATGCAGTTCAGCGCCTTGGCGATGATGCGGGCGGTCGAGGTCTTGCCGACGCCGCGCACCCCGGTCAGCAGCCAGGCCTGCGCCAGCCGGTCGCAGCGGATGGCGTTCGCAAGCGTCGTCACCACCGCCTGCTGGCCGATCAGCGAATCGAAATCGCCGGGGCGGTATTTCCGCGCCAGCACGCGATAGGGGGCGTCTTCCGGGAACAGGCTCATGCTGGCTGCGTGGCCTTTCCGGCCGCCACAATCAAGGGCCAGGCGCATGGATGGTGGAACCTGGGATGGTGGAACCCGGCACGACCCGCGACGGCTTCGTTGCGGCTGCTTCCTTCCGGACCTGACCGGGTTGGCGAACGCCGCGTCCGCACCGGGTTCCAAGCGGCCCTATGGCAAGGGTCGGCGTTCAGCGCAACAGCGGACATGGCGCTTCCTGGCCGCGCACCGGCGGCAACGGTTTCGAGTCGTCGCGCGGCGGAATGGCGAGGCCGCCGGGAAAGCGCCCGGAAATGGCCAGAATCTGCGCGGTCCGCGCCCGCTGTTCCGGCGCTGCCCGCGCGCCCAGAACCGCCGCGCGCACCGTCGCCGGGCAGACGGTGCGGATCTCGCCATCAAGCCAGAGACCGCCGCCCTCCGGGCGAAGGTGGCCGGAAAAGCGCGCCACTTCGCCGCCGGCATCGGCAACAACCGCCTCGCGCACCGCAACCTTGCCGCCATCCGTCCACGCCGACAGGGCGCGGAGCGGCGCCGTCGCCAGCATGTCGGCGTCGAGCGACAGCCGCAGCGGCGCGCCGTCGCCAAAGCGCACCTCCTCGCCGGACAGCACCAGTTGCGCCACCGCCCCGTCGACCGCCGTTTCGCGTTCGCGCAGATGCGCCTCGAAGTGGCCGGCCCGCGCCGGCACCGGTAGCAGGCCGCTGCGGATGTCCGCCCCCGACGGCCAGACCATCGACAGCCGCACGATCCGCCCCGAGGAAAGATGCAGCGACGCCTGCGCCGCCGGCGCCTTCACCGCGACGGAGGCGCCGGCGATGGCGGGAATGGCAAGGTCCATGTCCGGGTCGAACGCCACCAGCACCTGGCGGTCGCGCTGCCAGGGCACCCGGTTCACCACCAGTTCCCGCGTGAACAGCCCGGCCCGCACCACGCCGTCGTGGCGCAGGGCGAGATCGGCGATGCGCGCTTCCAGACGATAGGGGAAGCCGCCGGTTTCGATGTTCGCCGCCGCCGGCAGCACGGCGCGAAGCTCGGCGCGAAAATCCGCCGCATAGCCGCGCCACAGCAGCGCCCAGACAAGGACGCCAAGCGCCAGCGGCAGCAACGTCACCCAGAGCGGAATGCGCCGGCTCACGCCCGCAGGCTTTGATTCGTGCGTGCTCACGCCTGCGGGCTTTGATTCGTGCGTGCTCACGCCCGCGGGCTTTGATTCGTGCGTGCTCACGCCCGCACCGGGCATGTTCGCGGGTCGGCGTTGATGGCGTCGCGCACCAGCGCCTCCAGTTCCTCGCGCGGCAGGCCGGCGGCGATGTCCGGCTGGAAACCGATGGTGACGGTGCCGGCGCGCTTGGCGAACGTCTTTGGCCAGCAGCGGCCGGCGTCGAGGGCAACCGGCACCAGCGGCCGTTTCAGCGCCGCATAAAGCGCATAAAGGCCGGCCTTCAGATCGGGCGCCGCATCAACCGCCACCCGCGTCCCTTCCGGGAAGATGAACACCGGCCGCCCCGATCCCCGGTGCGCCTTTGCCGCCCGCAGCATCGAACGAAGCGCGCGGCCGCCCTGGGCGCGCTCGACGAAGATCGAACCGTGGCGCGCCGCCAGATAGCCCCACAGCGGAATGCGCCGCAGTTCGGCCTTCATCACCACCGCCGGCTCGTGGAACAGGTGCAGCGTCAGGATGGCCTCGTACCAGGACTGGTGCTTGGAGGCGACCAGAATCGCGTGCTGCGGCACCGCCCCGCGCACCACCAGCCGGATGCCGAGCAGGACGCGGGCGCAAAGAAAAAACCAGTCGCCCCACAGGCGGGTCAGCCGCCGCATCCACGCCACCGACAGCGGCGACACCAGCACGGCCAGCAGCACCATCGGCAGCGTGCCAGCGAAAAAGACCAGGTAAAACAGCAGGGTGCGAACGACCGCGATCATGCCGGCCGCACCCGAAGGCGAAGCCAGGCCACTTCGAACTTGGCATATTCCAGCAGCATCGCCACCAGCGGCAATCCGGCGCCGACGCCGTCGCTCAGCAGCGCCACGTCGGCTGGAAGACGCGCCCGCAACTCGGCCTCGGCGCGCGGGATATGATAGCCCGCCGTCACCAGCCGCACCGAGCGAAAGCCGTTCTCCACCACCCAGTCGGCCACTTCCTCGGCGTTGGAGCGCGTGGTTTCGGCCTTGAAGCCGAGGTCGACGCAGCAGGCGAACAGGTCGGGCGGAATCTCCGCCGCGCCGACCAGTTCATCGGGCCGCACCGAGCGGTTGACGCCAGACACCAGCAGCCGCCGGGCAAGGCCGGCGCGAAGCACGTCGACGCCGCGCGCGATCCGCCCCGGCCCGCCGGTCAGCACCACGACGGCGTCCGTCGCCACCGGGGGGGCGGCGCCCGGCTGCGTCAGCACGAAGGCGATGAAGCCGCCGAACCAGACGAGAATCGCCAGCAGCAGCAGGCGCAGCAGCAGGCCGGCGCGGCCGCCGCGCGCCTTGCCGTTCCGCTTCGCTGCTGTCGCTCGTTCGTCGGCCATTGGAACGCCGCTGATAGACTCGATCCGCCGGAATGGAAACGAAAACACCGATCCCCGCCCCATCCCGGCTTGTGAAAGTCCCGGCTTGTGAAACCGGCCGGGGCATGGAAAGAACCGTTCATGTTTCTGTCCTGCCCGGCCTGCGGGGCGCGCTATCGAATCGACCCCGGCGCCTGGCCCGCCAACGGCGACGCCCGGCCGGGGCCGCGTCGCGCCCGTTGCAGCGCCTGCGGCACCATCTTCGCGGCGCGGCCAAAGCCAGAGACGCCGGAAACCGCCGCCCCGGAAACCGCGGAGCCGGAAACCGTAGGGCCGGACGACGACGAAGCGGACGCGCCGCGCCGGCGCCGGCTGCTGTTTCCGGCCCTGCTGGCCGTGGCGCTGCTGGCCGTGGCGCTGCTGGGCATAACGACCTGGGCGCTGTTGCAGCCGGAGCGGGTGGAATCGCTGACCGGCTACCGGCCGCCGGCCATCCGCCTCGCCGCCATCCAGGCGCCCCGGATCGCACTGCCCAAAATTGAACTGCCCAGAATCGAATTGCCCAGAATCGAATTGCCCAGAATCGAACTGCCCCGCGCCGCCGAATCGCCGCTGCTGGTCGAGGCGCGCATGGCCCGCCGCGCCTTCGCCGGCGGCCGCGAAGCCATCGAAGTGACGGGCAGCATCCGCAACCCCGTCGGCAGCGGCCAGCCGGTGCCGCCCGTCGAACTGCTGCTGTTCGATTCCGCCGGGCGCCTTGTCGGCCGCTGGACGGCGCGGGCCGACGCCCGCGTGCTGGCGCCCGGAGAAAGCGTCCGTTTCGAAAGCTCCAACGTCGACCCGCCGCCGGATGTGGCGCGGTTGCAGGCGCGGCTCAAGCCGGGCGAACTGGGGCGCCCCTAATTCCGGCCCTGAACCCGGGCCTGAAGCCGGGCGCGGCGGTGCCGTCGCGCCGTTCTTGCGCGAAGCCGCCGGGCGCTCTATGTGCACGCCGGTTCCCGATCCAAGCTGGCGAGTGCCCGATCCGTGCTGATGACCTTTCTTCTTGTCGTTCATACCGTGCTGGCGATTGCGCTGGTCGCGGTCATCCTGATGCAGAAGTCGGAAGGCGGCGGCTTCACCGGCGGCGGTTCGTCGGGCGGGCTGGTGTCGGCCCGTGGCGCCGCCGACCTGCTGACCAGAACCACCTCGATCCTGGCGGCGCTGTTCATCATCACCTCGCTGGGGCTTGCCTGGCTTGCCGGCCACAGCGGCGGCCCGCGCGCCATCGACACCAGCCTTGCAAGGGAAGCGCCGGCGGCCCCGGCCGCCCCGGCCGCCCTGCCCGGCGAACCCGTCCCGTCGGTCCCGGCCGCAACCCCGGCCCCGGCTGACGGCGTTCCCGTCGCCGACTGATTTTTCCGCTTCTCAACCAAAATCGACGCATGCGGGCGTGACAGCGGCGCCCGGCATGGCTAGGGGTTGCCTCCCATGGCGCGGTTCATTTTCATCACCGGCGGCGTGGTCTCGTCTCTTGGCAAGGGCCTGATGGCGGCCTCTCTGGGCGCCTTGTTGCAGGCGCGCGGCTATCGGGTGCGAATCCGCAAGTTCGACCCCTATCTGAACGTCGACCCCGGCACCATGAGCCCGTTCCAGCATGGCGAAGTCTATGTGACCGACGACGGCGCCGAAACCGATCTCGACCTCGGCCACTACGAACGCTTCACCGGCGTTTCCACCCGCCGTTCCGACAATGTGACTTCCGGGCGCATCTACCAGCAGCTCATCAACCGCGAGCGGCGCGGCGATTATCTGGGCGCGACCGTGCAGGTGATCCCGCACGTCACCGACGCCATCAAGCAATTCGCCCTCGCCGAAACCGACGATGTCGATTTCGTGCTGTGCGAGATCGGCGGCACCGTCGGCGACATCGAATCGCTGCCCTTCATCGAAGCCATCCGCCAGCTCCGAAACGAACTGGGCCGCGGCAACAGCATTTCCGTCCATGTGACGCTGGTGCCCTTCATCGCCGCCGCCGGCGAACTGAAAACCAAGCCGACCCAGCACAGCGTCCGCGAACTGGCGTCGCTGGGCGTCAGCCCCGATGTCCTCGTCTGCCGCTGCGAGCATCCGCTGCCCGACAGCGAGCGCGCCAAGATCGCCCTGTTCTGCAACGTGCCGAAAGAAGCGGTGATCCAGGCCCTGGACGCCCGCTTCATCTACGCCGTGCCGCTGCAATACCACGCCGAAGGGCTGGACGGCGAAGTGCTGAAGGCGTTCGGAATCGATTCGGCGCCGCCCCCTGAACTTTCGGCGTGGCAGGAAATCGTCGAGCGGCTGACCCACCCCGAAGGCGAAGTGACCATCGGCGTCGTCGGCAAATATGTCGGCCTTCAGGACGCCTACAAAAGCCTGAACGAGGCCCTGGTCCATGGCGGCATCGCCAACCGGGTGAAGGTGAACATCCGCTGGATCGACGCCGAGCTGTTCGAATCGGCGACCAGCGACATCGCCGCCAGCCTGGAGCCGCTGCACGGCATCCTGGTGCCGGGCGCCTTCGGCGAGCGCGGCGCCATGGGCAAGATCGAGGCCATCCGCTTCGCCCGCGAGCGCCGCGTCCCCTATTTCGGCATCTGCTTCGGCATGCAGATGGCCTGCGTCGAGGCGGCGCGGAATCTTGCCGGCATCGAAAACGCCTCCTCCAGCGAATTCGGGCCGGCGGCCGAGGCGGTGGTCGGCCTCATCACCGAATGGCAGGGACCGGACGGCCTGCAGAAGCGCGACGGCCGCGGCGAACTGGGCGGCACCATGCGCCTCGGCGCCTATGAAGCCGATCTGCTGGCCGGCAGCCGCGTCGCCGAAATCTACGGCGCGCCGCGCATCTCCGAGCGCCACCGCCACCGCTATGAAGTGAATCTGGGCTATCGCCCGGCGCTCGAAGCGGCCGGATTGCTGTTCACCGGCCTTTCGCCCGACGGCCGCCTGCCGGAAATCGTCGAGCGGACCGACCATCCCTGGTTCGTCGGCGTGCAGTTCCACCCGGAACTGAAATCGAAGCCGTTCGCGCCGCATCCGCTGTTCCAGAGCTTCATCGAAGCCGCCGTCCGCCAGTCGCGCCTGGTCTGAGGCGGCGCCGGCGCCTGAGGTGACGGGCGTCCACACAGAAACCTGAAAGAAAAAGGGCCGCCCGGTTGCCGGGCGGCCCTTCTTCTTTTCAGTACCCCTTTACCGATACTTTTCCAGTATCTTTACCCTTTGGCCGTTCCTCTGCCGCCGCCCGTCTCGGGGAACCCGGTATCGGATGCGCGCCTTGGAACCATCCCTGAACCCTGGCCGGCTCTGCCGCCTCGGATAGCCTTGGTATAGCGCCTGAAGCGCCGCTGTCATCCGCAAGACGCACATCCGCCAAAATCGCTGGCGCGCTGTTGCAGCCGGGCCACAGCATCGGCTAGGCAGGCGCCCGTCCTCCGGTTCGAAAGTGCCGTTTTCATGCTGCTTTCCCGTTACCTGCTGCCCGTGCTGAAAGAGACCCCGGCCGAAGCGCAGATCGTCTCGCACCAATTGATGCTGCGCGCCGGCCTCGTCCGCCAGACCGCGGCCGGAATCTATGCCTGGCTGCCGCTCGGCCTGCGCGTCCTCGAGCGAATCGCCGGCATCGTCCGCCGCGAACAGGATCGGGCCGGCGCTGTCGAGCTGCTGATGCCGACCATCCAGGCCGCCGACCTCTGGCGCCAGTCCGGCCGCTATGATGCCTATGGCCCGGAAATGCTGCGCTTCCCCGATCGCGGCGGCCGCGAACTGCTCTATGGGCCGACCAACGAGGAAATGATCACCGCCCTCTTCCGCGACTGCGTGAAAAGCTATCGCGACCTGCCGAGGACGCTCTACCATATCCAGTGGAAATTCCGCGACGAGGTGCGGCCGCGCTTCGGCGTCATGCGCGGGCGGGAGTTCCTGATGAAAGACGCCTACAGCTTCGACATGGACGAGGCAGGCGGCCGCGCCAGCTACGACGCCCAGTTCACCGCCTATTTGCGCACCTTTGCCGCCATGGGCCTGCGCGCCGTCCCGGTGCGGGCGCCCACCGGCCCCATCGGCGGCAACCTCAGCCACGAATTTCACATATTGGCCGACACCGGCGAAAGCGAGGTTTTCTACGATTCCGCCCTCGACGAAGTGGACATCGGCGCCGCCGACGCGCCGGCGCGGCTGCGCGGCCTCTACGCCATGGAGGCCGAGGAACATGCGAAGGTGACCGACTGCCCGGTGCCAGAGGCGCGCCTGGCCCGCCGGCGCGGCATCGAAGTGGGGCATATCTTCTTTTTCGGCGCCAAATACACCGAAGCGATGGGGATGGAGGTGCAGGCGAAAGACGGCCGCCTCGTCCATCCGCTGATGGGCAGCTACGGCATCGGCGTGTCGCGCCTGGTCGGCGCCATCATCGAGGCCAGCCACGATGCACATGGCATCGTCTGGCCGGACGCGGTCGCCCCCTTCGATGTCGGCCTCGTCAACCTCCGGGTCGACGACGACCAGTGCGCGGCCGTCGCCGCCGACCTGCAAGGGAAGCTCGAAGCAGCGGGGAAACGCGTCCTCCACGACGACCGCGAAGCGCGCGGCGGCGAGAAGTTCGCCACCATGGACCTGATCGGCCTGCCTTGGCAGATCGCCATCGGACCCAGGGGCGTCAAGGCCGGCACCGTCGAACTGAAGCGGCGGACAACAGGCGAGCGCCACGAACTGTCGACCGAAAGCGCGCTTGCAAGGCTTGCCGGTTGATCACCAGCTACGAGCGCATGATCGCCCGGCGCTACCTGCTTCCGGGGCAGGGCGAGCGCTTCATCGTGCTGGTGGCCGGAATTTCGCTGGTCGCCGTGGCGCTCGGCGTCGCCGCCCTGATCGCGGTCATGAGCGTGATGAACGGCTTTCGCGCCGAACTGTTCGACCGCTTCCAGGGCCTGAACGGCCACGCCGTGGCGCAAGGCTATGGCGGCCGCCTCGCCGACTGGCGCGAAATCGTGGCGATGGCGCTGGAAACGCCGGGCGTCACCTCGGCGGTGCCCTTGATCGAGCAGCCGTTGATGGGCAGCGCCAACGGCCGGGTCGAGGGCGTGCTGGTGCGCGGCATGCGGATGGAGGACATCCGCCGCACCGAGGTCATCGCCGGCACGGTGCAGGCCGGCAGCATCGACAATCTGGCCGAGGGCAAGCCGGTGGTGGCCATCGGCGCGCGGCTTGCCGAAAATCTGGGCGTCAAGGTGGGCGACCGTATCAGCCTCATTTCCCCCGAGGGGGCAACGACGCCGTTCGGCACCGTGCCGCGCATCGTCTCCTATGAAATCGGCGCCACCTTCGAAATCGGCATCTACGATTTCGACAAGGCCTTCGTGGTGATGCCGCTCGACGAAGCGCAGACGCTTTTGGACATGGGCGATTCGGTCGGCATGGTGATGCTGAAAACGGTGGACCCCGACCGCGTGGAGCAGATCCTGCAACCGCTGATCGCCAAAATCGGCCTCTCGGCGCTCGTCACCGACTGGCGGCAGATGAACAGCGCGCTTTTCGAAGCCCTCGTCGTCGAGCAGGTGGTGATGTTCTGGGTGCTCTCCATCATCATCCTCGTCGCCGTCTTCAACATCCTGTCGTCGCTCATCATGCTGGTGCGCGCCAAGACCCGCGACATCGCCATCCTCCGCACCATGGGGGCAAGCCGGGCGGCCCTGATGCGCGTTTTCATGACCGTCGGCACCTCCATCGGCGGCCTTGGCGTGCTCCTTGGCCTTGCCCTCGGCTTTGCCGTCCTGCATTTCCGCCAGGGCATCGTCTCCGCCTTCGCCCGCCTTTCCGGCACCAACCTCTGGGATCCCTCGGTGCGCTACCTCACCGAGCTTCCGGCCAGAACCGACCCGACAGAGGTGGTGGCCATCGTGGTGCTGACGCTGGCGCTGTCGTTTCTGGCGACGCTTTACCCGGCCTGGCGCGCCGCCAGCACCGACCCGGTGACGGTGCTTCGCTATGAGTGATCCGGCGCTTCAGCTTGCCGCGCTTACCCGCAGCTTCCACCAGGGAGAAGCGGTGATCGACGTGTTGCGCGGCATCGACCTCACCCTGCGGCGCGGCGAAATCGTCGCCCTGCTCGGCCCTTCGGGATCGGGGAAATCGACGCTGTTGCAGGCGGCGGGGCTGCTGGAGGGCGGCTTTGGCGGCTGCATCCGCATCGCTGGAATCGACGCCACCGACCTGTCCGACCGCGAGCGCACGGCGCTCCGCCGCGAGCGCCTCGGCTTCGTCTACCAGTTCCACCATCTGCTGCCGGACTTCACCGCCCTTGAAAATGTCGTGCTGCCGCAACTGGTGGCGGGGCATGACGGCAAGGCCGCGCAGACCCGCGCGCACGACCTTCTCGCTTCGCTCGGC
>CAYYGQ010000040.1:0-12449 GCA_964471485.1 uncultured Sandaracinobacter sp.
TTCGCCCCCGTCCTTGGCGGCCTGTCCGACGCCTGGGGCCGCCGCCCGGTGCTGCTGGCCTCGACCGGCGGCTTTGCCGTCAGCATGCTGATCATCGCCTTCGCCCCGACCCTCTGGCTGCTGTTTCTGGCGCGCGCCGTCGCCGGCATGACCGGCGCCTCGGTGTCGGCGGCGAACGCCTATCTCGCCGACATCACCCCGCCCGAGCGCCGCGCCCAGACCTTCGGGCTGATCGGCGTGATCTTCGGGGTGGGCTTCGCGCTGGGGCCGGCGCTTGGCGGCCTGATCGGCGCCTTTAACCCCAGGGCGCCGTTCGTGGCGGCGGCCGGGCTGGCCACCCTCAACCTCTGCCTCGGCTTTTTCCTGCTCCCGGAAAGCCTGGCGCCATCCCGGCGCCGCCCGTTCGACTGGCGGCGCTCCAACGTCTTTGGCAGCCTCAAACGCATCGGCCGGCTTGGCGGCCATCTGCGCCGCTTCGCCATCGTCTATTTCCTCTGGTATCTGGCGATGCAGTCGATGTTCGGCATCTGGAGCTATATCGCCGCCTATCGCTACCAGTGGTCGCCGTCTGGAATCGGCACGTCGCTGACGGTGCTGGGGGTGATGGCGATTCTGGTGAACGGCCTGCTGGTGAAACGCTCGGTGCACTGGCTCGGCGAATGGCGGACGGCGCAGGCGGGCCTGCTGATCGGCCTGCTTTCCTTCGCCCTGCTGTTCTTCGCCGACACGGAGCCGCTGGCCTATGCGGCGATCATCGTCTACGCTCTGAGCGGCCTGACGGTGCCGTCGTTGCAGGCGCTGATGACGCAGCGGACAGCGGCCGACTCGCAAGGCGAACTGCAAGGCGCCCTCACCACGCTGTCGTCGATCACCATCATCGTCGGCCCGCCGTTTCTGGCCTATATCTTCGAACTGTTCACCGGCGCCGATCCGCCGGCGCATCTGCCGGGGATGCCGTTCGCGGCGTCGGCGCTGCTGGCGGTATCGGCGCTGGTGCTGCTGGCCAGAAAGCGCCCGGACTGACCCGGACTTTGGGGCGCGGCATTCCGCCCCGCTGCAAGGCCGCGCCCTTGCTGCTATGCATGGCCCATGACGGGCAGCCGCGCATGACAAGATGGTTCTGGATCGTCCTTGGCGCCACCAGCCTCGGGCTTGGCGTGCTGGGGGCGCTGCTGCCGCTGCTGCCGCCGACGCCCTTCCTGCTGCTTTCGGCCTTCGCCTTCGCCCGCTCGTCGCCCGCCATCCACCGCTGGCTGCTGCAACACCGCTTGCTCGGCAAGCCGATCCGCGACTGGAACGAACGCCGCGCCATTTCCACCAAAGGCAAGTTCGCAAGCCTTGCCGCCATGGGCACGTCGCTCGGCGCCTCGGTGGTGCTGGAACTGGGCTTGGCGGTGATTGCCGTGCAGGCGGCGGTGCTGGCCGGCGTCGCCGCCTTCATCCTCACCCGCAGCAGCGCCTGACCGCCCCTCAGTCGTCGTCCGGCGCCACCCAGCGCGGGAACACGCCTTCGGGCTTCGGCAGCGCTGTCCCCGGTTCGAGGCGGCGGTCGATGGCGGCGAAATCGCGGGCCTCCGCCGGCACCGCCAACTGGTCGAGCAGCCTTGCAGCACTTCCCGGCATCGCCGGCTGCACCAGAAGGGCGATGCGGCGAATGCATTCGGCGGCGTGGTAGAGCACGACATCGGCGCGCATGGGGTCGGTTTTCCGCAAGGACCAGGGCGCGGTTTCGTTCAAATAGAGATTGACCGCCGCCACCCGCGCCCAGACGGCGTCCAGCGCAAGGTCGGGGCGCACCAGTTCGTGCGCCGCCCGCGCCTCGTCCAGCATCGGCGCCAGCGTCTCCAGCAATGCCTCGTCCGCCGCCGTTGCCGGGCCAGCGGCCGGCACCCGGCCGTCGCAGTTTTTCGCGATCATGCTGAGGGTGCGCTGCGCCAGATTGCCAAGGTCGTTTGCAAGGTCGGCGTTGATGCGGCGGCCGATGGCTTCATGGCTCCATTCGCCGTCCTGGCCGAACTGGATGGCGCGCAGCAGATAATAGCGCAACTGGTCGACGCCGAAATTTTCCGCCAGCGCCATCGGCTCGACGATATTGCCAAGCGATTTCGACATCTTGGCGCCGCGGTTCAGCACGAAGCCATGGCCGAACACCTTCTTCGGCAGCGGCAGCCCGGCCGACATCAGGAAGGCCGGCCAGTAGATGGTGTGAAAGCGCACCACATCCTTGCCGATGACGTGCAGATCGGCCGGCCACAAGGCCTCCCAGCCGTCGGCCGGCCAGCCGGAGGGCGTCAGGTAATTGGCGAGGGCATCCAGCCACACATACATGACATGGTTTGGCGAACCCGGCACCGGGATGCCCCAGTCGAAGCTGGTGCGGCTGACGGAGAGATCCTTCAGGCCGCGCTCGACGAAGGCGCGCATTTCGTTCCGCCGGCTGTCCGGCTGCACGAATTCGGGGTGCTCGGCGTAAAGCTCCAGCAAGGGTTGCTGAAAGCGCGACAGCCGGAAGAACCAGCTTTCCTCGACGGTCCATTCCACTTCGGTGCCGGTGGGGGCAAGGCGGGTGCCGTCGTCGGCGACCACCAGATCCTCTTCGTCGTAATAGGCTTCGTCGCGCACCGAATACCAGCCTTCGTAGCGGCCGAGATAAAGGTCGCCGGCTTCCTCCAGCTTCCGCCACAGATTCTGCACCAGCGCCTTGTGGTCGGCGTCGGTGGTGCGGATATAGCGGTCGCGGCTGATGTGAAGCGCATCGCACATGTCGATGAAATATTTCGTCATGCGGTCGACGAACGCCTGCGGCGCCACCCCCTCCTTCCGCGCCGCCTGGGCGATCTTCAGGCCATGCTCGTCGGCGCCGGTGAGGAAATAGGTGTCGCGGCCGTCGAGGCGGGCAAAGCGCGCCAGCCAGTCGGTCGCGATCACTTCATAGGCGTGGCCGATGTGCGGCCGGCCGTTCGGATAGGCGATGGCGGTGGTGACGAAATAGCGGTTCATGAAGATCCCTCAAGGCGGCCCTGCCGGGCCGTGATCGTGGCCAGCGCCATTGCCACCTGCTGGCGGTCGTAGGCAAGGCGGATGGAATCGCGCGCCAGCGTTTCCGCCTCGGCGTAAAGGTCGAACAGGCGCGGATCGGGCCGCCGCCGGGCCGCCGCGGCCAGCCGGCGCGGCACCAGCGCCAGCAGCGCCCGAAAGCGCGGCAGCGCCGCCGGCGCCTGCAAGCCGCGCACCAGCGGCATCGGGTCGGCGCCGCCGGCGATCCGCGCCAGTTGCCGCTCCAGGTCGACGAGTTCGGCGCCGCCCAGTTCCTCGACGCTGCCGGGCGCCCCTTCGGCCAGGCGCGCCAGCGACTCCAGCTCCGCTTCGTCCAGCTCGGGGTGAATGGCGCGCAGCACGGCCCGCGAATCCGCATCCGCCAGCGGGAACAGCCTGAGCATCCGGCAGCGCGAGCGGATGGTGGGCAGCAGCCGCGCCGGGGCGTGGCTGACCAGCAGATAGACGGTGCGCGCCCCCGGCTCCTCCAGCTCTTTCAGGAAGGCGTTCGCCGTGTTGGGGTTCATGTCGTCGATCGAATCGACGACGAGCGTGCGCCAGGGGGCGATGGCCGGGTGGCTGTGCAGAAATTCCGCCAGCGCCCGCACCTGGTCGACGACGATCGACTGGGTGGCGCTGCCGCGCCCTTCCTCGGGCGGCTCCAGCAGGCGGTGGTCGGGGTGGGCGCCGGCCGCCACCAGCCGCGCGGCGTCCGAATCGGCCGGCCGCTCGGTGGACGCGCCGCCCGACAGCAGCGTCAGCGCCGCCCAGTCGGCGAAGCGGCGCTTGCCGATGCCCTTCCCGCCGGCAAGCAGCCAGGCATGGTGCAGCCGGCCGCGCGCCACCGCATCCAGAAAGGCCCGCCGCGCCTCGATGTGCCCGATCAGCATCCGGGGTCGAGTGGCATTGCCGGGGCAATGATGCAAGTGGCGCGACAAGCGCGCCATGGCGATGCAAGCGGCGCGACAAGCGCGCCATGGTGATGCAAGTGGCGCGGCAGGCGCCACAGCGATGCAAGAGAGCGGCTTGCGCGCCGCACGATCGCCGCCTAAGGTCGCGCCATATACCCCGGGGGGCCGCTGATGTGCGGCTGAGAGGCGGGCAACAGCCCGCGACCCGTCGAACCTGATCTGGCTAACACCAGCGGAGGAAGGGAACACGGGCCATCCACGCCCCTCCTCCGCGTAATTCTGCGGAGGAATCATGACCGGCACCCCGAACAGCAACGGCATTTCCAACAACGCTTCCAACAACGTTTCTGCGGGCGTTTCCACGGGCGCCCTGCCGGCATCCAGCAAGATCCATGTTCCGGGGCGCCTGCACCCGAACATCCGTGTGCCCCTTCGCGAAATCGCGCTGGCGGCCTCCGCGAACGAGCCGCCGCTGCGCGTCTACGACAGCTCCGGTCCCTACACCGACCCCGAGGCCCGGATCGACATCCGCAAGGGCCTCCCCAACATCCGCGACCGCTGGATCGACGCGCGCGGCGACTGCGAAGCCTATGAAGGCCGCGCCCCCCGCCCCGAGGACAATGGCGGCCGCCGCGCCACGGGGCAGAATTTCCCGCCGAACGGCCGCCGGCCGCTGCGCGCCAAAGCGGGCGCCGTCACGCAGATGGTCTATGCGAGGCGCGGCATCGTCACCGCCGAAATGGAATATGTGGCGATTCGCGAAAATCTCGGCCGCGAACAGGCGCTTGCCCAAGCGCAGGGCGAAAGCTTCGGCGCCGCCATCCCGGCGCATGTGACGCCGGAATTCGTCCGCGACGAAGTGGCGAAAGGCCGCGCCATCATCCCCGCCAACATCAACCACCCCGAGCTTGAGCCGATGATCATCGGCCGCAATTTCCTGGTGAAAATCAACGCCAACATCGGCAATTCCGCCATTGCCTCGTCGATCGACGAGGAAGTGGAGAAAATGGTGTGGGCGACGCGCTGGGGCGCCGACACGGTGATGGACCTGTCGACCGGCCGGAACATCCACGACACCCGCGAATGGATCCTGCGGAATTCCGCCGTCCCCATCGGCACCGTTCCCATCTATCAGGCGCTGGAAAAAGTGGGCGGTATCGCCGAGGATCTGACCTTCGACATCTACCGCGACACCCTGATCGAACAGGCCGAGCAGGGCGTCGACTATTTCACCATCCACGCCGGCGTCCGCCTGCCCTACATCCCGATGACGGCGAAGCGGGTCACCGGAATCGTCTCGCGCGGGGGGTCGATCCTGGCGAAATGGTGCCTCGCCCACCACCGGGAAAATTTCCTCTACACCAATTTCCGCGAAATCTGCGAAATCATGCGCGCCTACGACATCAGCTTCAGCCTGGGCGACGGCCTTCGCCCCGGCTCGATTGCCGACGCCAACGACGAGGCGCAGTTCGCCGAGCTGGAGACATTGGGCGAACTGACGAAAATCGCCTGGGACATGGACTGCCAGGTGATGATCGAAGGCCCGGGCCATGTGCCGATGCACAAGGTGAAGGTGAATGTGGAGCGGCAGATCGAAGTCTGCGGCGAGGCGCCCTTCTACACGCTCGGGCCGCTGGTCACCGATATCGCGCCGGGCTATGATCATATCACCTCGGGGATCGGCGCCGCCATGATCGGCTGGTTCGGCACCGCCATGCTTTGCTATGTGACGCCGAAAGAGCATCTCGGCCTCCCCGACCGCGACGATGTGAAGGTGGGCGTCATCACCTACAAGCTGGCGGCCCACGCCGCCGACCTGGCCAAGGGCCATCCGGCGGCGCAACTGCGCGACGATGCACTGTCGCGCGCCCGCTTCGATTTCCGCTGGCGCGACCAGTTCCACCTGTCGCTCGACCCGGAAACGGCGGAATCCTACCACGACGAGACGCTGCCGGCCGAAGGCGCCAAGAGCGCGCATTTCTGCTCGATGTGCGGGCCGAAATTCTGCTCGATGAAAATCACGCAGGAAGTGCGCGACTTCGCCGCCCGCCAGAACGACGGCGCCTTCCTCGCCGCCGAGGAAGCGGATCGCGGCATGGCGGAAATGAGCCGGAAATTCCGCGAGGGAGGAAGCGAAATCTATCGGAAGGCCGATCACGCAGCCGACGGCTGACCGCCGCCATTCGGCGGTTCCGGTCGCGGCACGGCCGTGCTACCGAGGCGCCATGACGGACATGACCGCAAGCAGCGTTATCGGAAGCGATCCGCCGGCGAGGAAGCGCCACACGCTGTGGCGGCGGCTGCACATCTGGCACCACCGCAACATCACCGGCCCGTTCGATCCAGGCACCATCCTCGAACGCGTGCACGAGGATTCGCGCTGGTCGGGCCGCTATGCCTTCATGATCGCCATGTCGGCCGGAATCGCCATCCTCGGCCTGCTGCTGTCGTCGCCGGCGGTCATCATCGGCGCCATGCTGGTGTCGCCGCTGATGGGACCGATCGTCGGCCTCGGCTTCGCCCTTGCCACCATCGACTGGGCGTCGGTGCGGAAATCCATGGTGGCGCTGGTCGCCGGCTCGGCGCTGGCGGTGCTGCTGTGCGCGCTGCTGGTGCTGACCTCGCCGCTCAAGGACATGACGGCGGAAATCCTGGCGCGAACCCGGCCAAGCCTGTTCGACCTGCTGGTGGCGGTGTTTTCCGGCCTTGCCGGCGGCTATGCGACGGTGCGCGGCCGTGGCGAGGCCATCGTCGGCGTCGCCATCGCCACGGCCTTGATGCCGCCGCTTGCTGTCGTCGGCTATGGGATCGCCACCGGCAACGTGCCGGTCCTCACCGGCGCCTTCGCGCTGTTCCTCACCAACTTCATCGCCATCGCCCTGTCGGCCGGGCTTGTCGCGCGTTTCTACGGCTTCGGCGCGTCGCTGACCCCCCGGCAAACGAAAAACCAGCTGGCGGCGCTGCTGCTGCTGTCGGTGCTGCTGGCGACGCCGCTGTTCTTTTCGCTCAGGCAGATCGCCTGGGAGGCGCTGTCGACCCGCAGCATGCGTTCCGCCCTCAACCAGGAATTCGGCGGCAGCGGCCGCATCTCCGGCCTCGATCCGAATTTTTCCGGCGGCGATGTGGTGGTGCGCGCCACCGTCCTCACCGACCGCTACCACGACAAGGCCAAGGCCGACCTGGAACGGCGGCTGACGGACACCATCGGCCGCCCGGTGCGGATGGACCTAAACCAGATTCTGGTGAACCAGGGCGACGCCCAATCCGAACTGGACCGCGCCCGTACCCTCGAAGCGCGCAACCGCGAGGACCGGGTGGCGCGTGCCGACATGGCGGCGCGGCTGGCGCTGGTGTCGGGGCTGCCGGTCGCCGATGTGCTGGTGGACCCGGTCGCCCGCGTGGCGACCGCCGCGGCCGGCGCCGGCCAGTCGCTGGTGCAGGCGATGCAGGCGGAAACGCGCCTCGCCGCCGATTCGCCGGGCTGGGTGGTGAAACTGCTGCCGCCGGCCGGCCCGTTCCCGGCCATCGACCTGCCGGAAGACGGCGACCCGCAAGCGGACGCCGGGCGGCCGGACATCGCCGCCACCGTCTGGGCGCTGCAGCGTCTCGGCACCGACAGCGTCCGGGTGCGGGCGCAACAACTGCTGGGGGAACCAAGGGCGCGCGCCGTGGCGCGCGGCGAGCGGGTCGCCGAAGCGCTGCGGCAGCACGGCATCGTCGTCGAAGTGGCGCCGCCGCAAGCGGCGGACCGGGCCATGGAACGCGATCTTGGCCTCGTCGCCATGCGCGCCGTGCGGGTGGAGCCGCTGGCGCATTCGACGCCCGACCTGAACGCCGACGCCGACGCCGAAAACGCCGACGCTCCGCCGCCGCCCGCCAAGGGCGAAGCCTGAGGATCGCCCCCCGCGGCGAAAGCCGCAATGATACTAACGGCGGCGGAGGCCGCAAGGATGCTAGCGGCGGCAGGGGCCGGAATGCTGCTAGCGGCGGATGCCGAAATGCTCCTTCGCCTCGTCGCTCATCATGTCCGGGGTCCAGGGCGGCTCATAGCCCAGTTCCACCTCGACCTCCGCCACGCCCTCGACCGACCAGGCGGCGCCTTCGGCGCCCTGTTGCAGATAGTTGGTGGCCGGGCAGCCCTTGGTGGTGGTGGTCATGCGGATCAGCACCCGCCCGGCCTTGTCGATCGCCACTTCGTAGATGAGGCCGATGTCGACGATATTATAGCCAAGCTCGGGGTCGATCACCATGCGGAGCGCTTCCTCGATCGCCGCCCCCATGGCCTCGCGGTCGATGGCGCCGCCGGACGATGCGGCGGCCGGCCGGCCGCTCGCCAGCACCTCGCCGCCGTCGAGCAGATGGTCGGCGATGGCGCCAAGCACTTCGGGCTTCAACGCCGCCCAGTCGCGGCCGTCGCTGCTGACGGTGATGTGGTCGCGGCCGAACACCAGTTTCGCCACACCGTCGACGGCGAACAGCCTGTCGGCCAGCGGCGACGCCGGGCCGCCGCCGCCCTTTTCGAAGGTGACGGTGCGGTCCTCTTCCTGCAACACCGGGCGGCCGGGCAGGAATTTCAGCGTCGCCGGGTCGTCGGTCGGTTCCGTCTGGATGAACATGGCAGCCCTTTCCCAGCCGTGGCTCAGGCCGCTTCGCCGACGCGGATGCGGATGCGATAGGTGGTGTTGTCGTCGTCGAAGGCGCCGGCCCAGGCATGGCCGCGCCGCTCCAGTTCCGGGATCAGAAAGGCGGGTTCGCGGCAGAGCAGCGCCTGCAACACTTCGCCGGGGCGCATTTCCTCGATCGCCGCCAGCACGCGCACCATCGGCTCGGGGGGGTCAAGATCGCGGTTGTCCATTTCCCGCGTCGGCGCCGGCCAGCTTGCCGGGTCGGATGCTTTCGCGGCGGGAACGGGCGCGGCGGCGGGGGCGGCCGCGGTGGGGCGGAACAGCACTTCCCAGTCGCCGTCGCCGATTTCGCGGGCCTCGCCTTCCAGGCCCTTCTTGCCCAGCACCGAGAACAGCGGCACCGGCTTGAAGGTGGCCAGCAGGCGCAGCCCCTGCCCCGGCCGCAGCGAGGCCACCGCCTTCATGATTTCCTGGAACGGCTCGCCGCCGGAGCGCAGGATCGGCCGCACATCGAGATCGAGAAATTCTTCGGGCATTGGTCCTCCTATCTTGCCGGGCGCTCCTGTGGCGCCACCAGCAACAGTTTCGGCCTTGCCACCAGATCGGCAAGGCGGATCGTTTCCTTCACATCATCGAGGCGGCGGATGCGCCACAATTGCCGCACGATCGCCGCCGTCGCCACCAGCATCAGCCCGGCCGCCGCCCGGAAGCCGGGCGCAAAGCCGGACAACAGCGCCAATGTGCCAAGCCAGACGCCGGCATGATAGGCGAAAAACCAGCCGCGGGCCTTTGGCTCCACCACCAGATCCTGCACCCTCGGCGTCGGCTTGCGGCCAAGGATCGGCCCATAGCATTCGAGCCAGGTGAGAAAGGCGGTGATCTTGTAGAGCTTGGCGAGGCCAAGCCCCGAAAGCCAGCCGAACGCGAACAGGAAGACGACGGCCGCCACATGGCCGGCCAGCCGCCCCGCCAGCAGCAGCCCCAGCAGCAGCAGGGTGGACGCCACCAGCGCCACCACGGCAAAGGCCGCCATCTGGCTGTTCAGCTCGATGACCGGGCGTTTGCGTTCCCGGTAAAGCCGGCGGACATCGGCGGCATAAAGGCCAATGCCGACCACCGCCAGCGCCAGCGCAAGCCCCAGCGCCAATGTGTCGGAGCCGGCCAGCAGCAGTTGCCCGACGCCGCCAAGGATCACCACGGCCAGCGCCAGGGTGCCAAGCCACAAAAGCGCGCGCGGCCGGCCGCCATCCAGTTCGGGCGCCAGCATGAACATCGCCAGCAGCCGGTAGCTGACGCCGATGGCGGCGAAGCTCAGCCAGCCGCCAAGCGCCGCCACCACATGCAGCGGCAGGCCAAGGCTGGCGATCCGCGCCAGCGCGCCGTTCTCCAGCAGCGAGGCGAAGGAAAGCGTGAACAGGAAGCCGAGCAGCGCCGCCGCCAGCAGCGACAGCAGCGCCACGACGACGAATCGCGCCGGCAGCACCAGCGGCCGCGCCGACCACAGCGTGCGGCCGAGATTGTAGAGCGCCAGCAGAAAGCCGGCCAGCAGCAGCCCGCCGCCCCAAGGTAGCAGGAGGGGCAACAGCAGGAACCGCGCCGGCAGCAAGCCGGCCAGTTGCAGGAAACCGGCCAGCAGCAGCAGCAGGCCGCCAAGCAGCAGCAGCAGCGTCGGCAGCGGCAGGCGGTCGCTGTGCAGCGAATGGGCGATCAGCACCGGCACGAACTGGAACAGCGCCCCGCACATCAACAGGCTGAGCCAGCCAAGCGCCAGCAGATGCACGACGAACAGCGTTTCCGGGGCGCGAAGCCCGGCCGAAGGATAGCCGAAGCCGGCCAGCAGCAGCGCCTCGCCGGCCAGCAGCGCCAGCAGCGCCGCCGCGAAATAGGCCATGGTCCAGCGCGAAAGGGCAACGCCCATCATGGCCGCTTCTCCGCCACGGCGCCACCCGGAACCGCCGGGCGCCCCGCTTCCATCGCCCCGGCCTGCGTTCCCCCGGCTTGCTTTACGATGCCCGATGCCACGGTCATTCCGCACCCTATCTCAAGCGACGGTCTCAAACGATGGCAACCGCCCGCAAGGGCGATGCCGCCGGCTATGTCGAGCATGAAAGATGCATTGTCAATGCATCATTGCGCATCACGTCCGGGCTGTCGCCGGCCCGGCAATTCATGATAAGGCGGATGCCATGCGTCTTACCATGTTTTCCGATTATGCGATCCGCGTGCTGATCTACGCGGCGGCGGCGGGCGAACGGCTGGTGACGATCGAGGAAATCGCCACCGCCTACGACGTGTCGCGCTCGCACCTGATGAAGGTGGTGAACAGCCTGACCAAATCCGGCTATCTGAAGGGCGTGCGCGGCCGCGCCGGCGGCGTGACGCTGGCCATGCCGAAGGAAGAAATCAACCTCGGCGCCGTCGTCCGCGCCACCGAGCCGGATTTCGCGCTGGTGGAATGCTTCACGCCCGGAAACCAGTGCATCATCAGCGGCTGCTGCCGCCTGCCCAACATTCTGAACGAAGCGCTCGGCGCTTTCGCCGCCACCCTCGGCCGCTATACGCTGGCCGACCTGAGCCTGAACCCGGCCGACTTCAGCGCCGGGCGGCGGCCGCCATCGGCGCCGCGCGGCCCGGAATTCACCCCGAAACCAACCCCGGCCGGCCGGCGCCGGGCCGGTTCCGGCTGATCGCCGGCAACCGGGTTTGCCGGTTGACGAGGCCCATGGTTGCGGGTTGAAGACGTGCAGACGCATAAACAGAGGGAAGGCATTCGATGTTGCGGCAAATCTGTGCAGCACTGCTGCTGATGGCGGCTCCGGCAAGCGCGCTGGCGCAGAACAGCAGGCCGACGCCGCTGCCGCCCGCCGCCGCAATCGAGGTCTCGGCCGACACCCCCTATCCGGGCACCATCCGCCTGTCGATCGACGCCACCGACACCGCGCGCGGCATCCTCAAGGTGCACCAGCAGATCCCGGTGGCAACAGCGGGACAAACACCGGGACGGATGACTCTGCTGTTCCCGAAATGGCTGCCGGGCCACCATTCGCCCTCCGGCCCGGTCGACAAGCTTGCCGGCCTCCGCTTCACCGCCAATGGCCAGACGCTGGAATGGCGGCGCGATCCCGTCGAAGTCTACGCCTATCACGTCGCGGTTCCAGACGGCGCCGCCATGGTGGAAGCCGATTTCCAGATCCTCACCCCGACGGCCAGCAATCAGGGCGGCCTCCTCGTCACCCCCGACATGCTGCGGATCCAGTTCATTTCGGCAAGCCTTTACCCGGCCGGCTATTTCACCCGCCAGATCCCGGTGGAAGCGACGGTGCGCTACCCCGAGGGCTGGACCGCCTTTTCGGCGCTGAAGTCGCGCATCGTCGGGCAGGACACCGTGTACGAAAAGACCGATTACGAAACCCTCGCCGACTCGCCGACCATGGCCGGCCGGCACGCGAAACAATGGCAACTGGCGCCCGGCATCTTCCTCGACGCCGTGGCCGAAGACCCGGACGAACTGGTGGCAAGCCAGGCGCAGGTGGAAGCGCACGAGCGCCTGGCGCAACAGGCGCTGAAGCTGTTCGGCGCCCGCCACTTCGACGAATATCATCTGCTGCTGTCGATCTCGCCGCGCATGATCCGCATCGGTCTCGAACATCAGCGCAGCTCGGAAAACGGCGTCCTTCCCGGCTATTTCACCAACTGGGACACCACGCCCCAGGCGCGCAACCTGCTGCCGCACGAACTCACGCATAGCTGGAACGGCAAATACCGCCGCGGCGCCGACCTCTGGACGCCGGATTTCCACACGCCGATGCGCGATTCGCTGCTATGGGTCTATGAAGGGCAGACGCAATTCTGGGGCTATGTGCTGCAAGCGCGCTCG
>CAYYGQ010000041.1:0-12442 GCA_964471485.1 uncultured Sandaracinobacter sp.
CGGATCGGTGATCGCCTTTCTGAAACTGAACGGCAATATGTCGGGCGCGCCCATCCTGCTGCCGGGCCGGCATGTGCTGAATCTGGGCGTGCTGGCGGGCATATTGGTGCTGGTGGCCATCTTCGGCCGCGCCGATCCGCTGCTGTTCTGGATCATCATCGGTCTCAGCTTCGCCATCGGCTTCCTGCTGATCATCCCCATCGGCGGCGCTGACATGCCGGTCGTCGTCTCGATGCTGAACAGCTATTCCGGCTGGGCGGCGGCCGCCATGGGGTTCACGCTGGGCAATACGGCGATGATCATCACGGGCGCGCTGGTGGGATCATCGGGTGCGATCCTCAGCTATATCATGTGCCGGGCGATGAACCGCAGCTTCATCTCGGTGATTGCCGGCGGCTTCGGTTCGGATACGGCGGCCGCCAGCGGCGGCGCCCAGATCGACCGGCCGTGGAAGCGCGGCTCGGCGGACGACGCCGCCTTCATCCTGAAAAACGCCGAAAAGGTCATCATCGTCCCGGGCTACGGCATGGCGGTGGCGCAGGCGCAGCACATGCTGCGCGAGATGGCGGACACGCTGAAGGCCGAAGGCGTCGAAGTGAAATACGCCATCCATCCCGTTGCCGGTCGCATGCCGGGGCACATGAACGTGCTGCTGGCGGAAGCGAACGTCCCCTACGACGAAGTGTTCGAGCTGGAGGACATCAACAGCGAGTTCGCCCAGGCCGATGTCGCCTTCGTCATCGGCGCCAACGATGTCACCAACCCGTCGGCGCAGAACGACAAATCCAGCCCCATCTACGGCATGCCGGTGCTGGAGGTGTGGAAGGCGAAGACGGTATTGTTCGTGAAGCGCAGCATGGGCGGCGTCGGCTATGCCGGGGTCGACAACGATGTCTTCTACATGGACAACACCATGATGCTGCTTGGCGACGCCAAGAAGATGACCGAGGAAATCGTGAAAGCGCTCGACTAGCCGCCCGATCGGGCGCCCGACCGGATGGCGTCCAGTCGCCAGCCCGGTCTCTGGCCCGGTCGCCGGTCCAGTCGCCAGGGGCTGCTTCGCGCCGGATTAGCTCAGCTGGTAGAGCAGCGGTTTTGTAAACCGAAGGTCGGGGGTTCGAGTCCCTCATCCGGCACCAACTTACGGCTTGATTTCCGTCGGTTCAGGCGGCCGCGAAAGCGCCGCCCGCACAGGGTTGCAGGCGGTTTGAGAGAGCCGCTCGACAATGCCGGCACTGCCGGCATTTCGTCCCCGTATCTGGCGCGAATTTGAGCGGTGTCGGCGCTTTATTCGTGTATGCTGCGCGGATGGCCGAACGCTCGCCCGAGGATATCCAGCACGAGCGGCAGACGCTCGATGCCGCCCATGTGCAGAACGAGGCGGCCCGCGACGCCTTTGTGGCGCTGGCGCACACGGCGCTGTTCGCGGCGTCGGTTTCCTTCGTCGGCAATGTCGCGCCCATGGCGCAGGCGGTCTGGCGTCCGGCGCTGATCCTTGGCTGGGCGGCGGACGTGATCGGGCTTTTGGCGCTGGCGTTCAGCTTCGATGCGGCGCGGCGCGCCATCGACAACCGTCGCGCCGCCCTCAACGAAGAGCAGCCGCCGGGCCATGGCGCGGCCGAACTGCTGAACCGCATTGCCCTTTGGTCTTTTCCGCTGGCTCTGCTATGTCTGTTTTCCTTCGTGACCGCAAATGTGGTGCATGCCGATGGCCGAAACCCTCAATCCGCCGTTACAGGGAAATCCGGGCAAGCTGATCCGGCTGGCCGACCTGCCCGGCACGGGCATCGAAGTGGACACGGGCATCGAAGTGCCGGTGGAGATCGAGCCGACGCCGGAGCAGCCGGCAAAGAAGCCGTCCGGGAAGCCGAGGGGGCATCCGGCAGAGAGCGGCGTGCTGCCGCCGCTTCGGGCGCCGGCGGTGAAGCAGCCGCAGCCGGCAACCACCAGCCCTGATCCGGCCACTGGCCCGGCGGTTGGCCCAGAAGTGGGCAGGAAGGAGCCGAAACCCGCCGAAACCCGTCCGGCCGCTGAAGAATCCTGAACGCTGAAGCCGGTCTTCCGCGCGGGCCGGGCCGGCGCAACAGGACGTGGATCGTATCGCTGTAAACGCCGCCGGTCCCCGCGCGGCCGGGGCTGGCGATTGGCCCGCTCTTTTCCGCCTAGTGGTCGTAATAGTCGATCCCGCGCGAGAATTCGACGAAGGTGCAGGCTTCGTCGCCCACGGTCCAGGCGTCGTGGTTGGGCGGCAGCAGCATCACGTCGCCGGCGGAGAAATCCTCTTCCGAACCGTCTTCCATGACGATGTGGATGGTGCCGGCGGTGACGACCGCCACATGCGGCAGCACGCAAAGATCGGTGCCGGCATATTCCTTGAGGTCGTTCGCCCAGACAGCGCCGGGCGCGAACGTCACCTTGGTGGCGCTGACACCGTCCAGCTCGACCGTTTGCTTGGTGATGCGACCATGGACCGCAGGCGTTGCCCGGTCCAGATTGCCCTTCTGCATCCGTGGGTTATAGGAAGGCATGTGATTTCTCCTTTTGAAACGGCGCGAAAAACGGGGCGAAAAACGGTCTGCGGGGGCCGCCGTGGCCCGGCGCATTACCAAGGCAGGGGCGGCCACGGCGCAAGCAAGCTCTTCTATGCGCTTTGGAAGCAGAGGTTCAGCGCCTTTCCGGCGGCTGGCGTTCGTTTCCTTGCAGCAGTCTGTCGTAGCGGTCGAAGCCGGGGAACAATCGGTGCAGCAGAAAGCCCGGCAGGCGATATTGCGGCGACACCGTCGAACTGTTGTCGCCGTGCAACTGGTGCAGCACCAGCCCCTGTTCGTCGTTCTTCAGGCGGATAAGGCCGCCAGCCCGCACGAAGGCTTCGACCATCGGATAATCCTCGCCGAAATTCACCTCCGGGAACGGATGGGCGAGACCGACGTTTCGTCGGTAGAAATAGCTGAAGCCATAGCCGAGAATCGAACGCCGCTGCAGCGTGCTCTGGTCCAGATGTTCGGCCTTTGCCGCCTGCAAGCCGTCGCCGGTCTGCCAGTAGGATAGCGCGTCGGGCGAGCGGGTGTCCCACCAGGTGAGGCTGCGCGAGAGGCGCGAGAAGCTGAACCAGGCGGCCAGTTTCACGAAATCGACACCGTCGGCTGCGGCCAGCATCGAGGCGATATAGGGTTCCGCATAATAGTCGTCGTCGTCGAAATGGCCGATCCATTCGCCTTGCGCCTGTTGCACCAGCAGGTTGCGCTTGGCGCCGATACTGGCGCGTTCGGCCAGATGCCGGTAATGGACGCGGGGATCCTGGAGGGCGGCGAAGAAGGGCGACGGCCGGTCGCTGTCGTCCAATATCCTCAGTTCGGTGTCGGGGTAGATCTGCCGCGCATAGCTTTCGTAAAGCGCCGGCAGGAAATGTTCGCGATTGCGGGTGACGACGGCGACGGTGACGTTCATCCATTGCTCCGCTTCGGTGGCCGGGAACGCACCATGCTAGGCGGTTTCCCGGCGGCGCGCAAAAACCGGGCGGCCGTTGCCCGCCGTTGCCGGACCTGCCTATATGCGGGCCACGGAAGGCGAGGAATGGAATGGCTGATTTTCGCGATCTTGAGGAAGCGGATGCGGATGCGGAATTGGGGGAAGGGCGGGACGCCGGCATTCCGGCCGAAGTGCTGGAAGCGGTTCGCACCCTCATCCGCTGGGCCGGCGACGATCCGGCGCGCGAGGGGCTGCTGGATACGCCGGGCCGGGTGGCGCGCGCCTATCGGGAATATTTCCGCGGCTATCGGGAAGATCCGCGCGCCCACCTGCACCGCACCTTCAGCGAGGTCGGCGGCTATGACGAGATCATCGTGGTGCGCGACATCCCCTTCCATTCCCACTGCGAGCATCATCTGGCGCCGATCATCGGCAAGATTCACATCGCCTATCTGCCGACCAGCCGCGTCGTCGGCCTCTCCAAGCTGGCGCGCGTCGCCCTTGGCTATGCCAACCGCCTGCAAATCCAGGAGCGGCTGACGGCGGAGATCGCCGAGGCCATCGAGCAGGTGCTGGAGCCGCGCGGCGTGGCCGTCGTCATCGAGGCGCGCCACGCCTGCATGACGGCGCGCGGCGTCCGCACCACCGGCTCGATCATGACCACCAGCCACATGAAGGGCAGTTTCCGCGACGACGAGCGCAGCCGCAAGGAAGTGTTGATGCTGATGAACGTCGGCGGGGCGTCCTGATGGCGGGGCGCCTGCCGGCGTTCCTGCAAGGGGAAATCGAAACGCCGCTGGGACCGATGGCGCTGGTGTGGGACGGCGACGCCCTGCTCTGGGCGGCGGAATTTCTGGACGATCGCGCCCGTCTCGCCAAAAGCCTGGCGCGCTATGGAATCTCCCCGGTTGAGGAAGACGCCGCGATTCCGCCCCGGCTGGCGGACGCCTTCGCCGGCTATTTCGCCGGCGAGCTGCACGCCCTCGAATCGTTGCCGACCGGTTGCGTCGGCAGCGGCTTCGAACGCGCCGTCTGGGCGGAACTGCGCCGCATTCCGCCCGGCGAAACCCGCAGCTATGGCGAACTGGCGCGCGCCCTCGGCGGCCAGGCCCATGGGCCGGGCGCCAATGCGCGGGCGGTCGGCGGCGCCAACGGCCGCAACCCGCTTGCCGTCGTCGTCCCCTGCCATCGCGTCATCGGCGCCGATGGCCGCTTGACCGGATATGCCGGCGGCCTCACAAGGAAAGCCTGGTTGCTGGCCCATGAGGGATGGGAGGCCCCGCAAAAGGGATTGTTCTGATGGAATCGTCGGGGCGCAGGGTTCCGTTCAGGGCGATGTTCGTCGCCATCGTCTTTCTCGGCAGTTTCCTGCTGTTTCTGGTGCAGCCGCTGGTGGCGCGCCTGGCGCTGCCGGTGCTCGGCGGCTCGCCCAGCGTCTGGAACACCGCCATGCTGTTCTATCAGGCGGCGCTTCTGGTCGGCTATGGCTATGCCCATGCCTTGCAGCGGCTGCGCTTCGAAACCCAGGTCGGCTGCCATCTGCTGTTGTTCGGCTTCAGCCTGCTGACGCTGCCGATCGGCCTCGCCTCGATCGGCGACGCCGAAACCGGGGGCATGGCGGTGTGGTGGCTGCTGAAGCTGCTGCTGCTGTCGATCGGCCCGGTGTTCGTGCTGGTGGCGGCGCAGGCGCCGCTGATGCAGGCCTGGTTCGCGCGTTCCGGCGACGCGCGGGCCGCAAGCCCCTGGTTCCTGTACGCCGCCTCCAACACCGGCTCGCTTCTTGGCCTGCTTTGCTATCCGTTCCTGCTGGAACCGTTCACCGGCCTGTCGTTCCAGCAGCATCTGTGGTCGGGCCTTTATCTGCTGTTGATCGTGACCGTGGCTCTTGGCGGCTTCGCCATCTGGAAAACCGGGGTGCGCGCGCCGGCGCATGTGCCGGATACCGCGTCCAGCCGTGGCCGCCGCCCGGTCACCTGGGGGCGGCGCCTGCGCTGGCTGGCGCTGGCCGCCGTTCCTTCCGGGCTGATGCTGAGCACGACGACGCATCTCACCACCGACATCATGTCGATGCCGCTGCTCTGGGTGCTGCCGCTGTCCATTTATCTGATCAGCTTCATCCTGGTGTTTTCGCGCTTTGGCCCGGCGCTGGTGCGGCCGATGCTGTGGATCGCGCCCTTCTCGCTGCTGTTGTTCGGCGCGGCGTCCGTGCTGGTCGTCACCCGTCTGGCCAGCGTCTATGGCCTTGCTTCGCTGCTGCTGCTGCTGATTGTCGCCGTCGCCCTGCACGGCGCCCTGGCCGAGGATCGCCCGGCCGCCGACCGCCTCACCGAATATTATCTGCTGATGGCCGGCGGCGGCGTGGTCGGCGGGCTGTTTCCGGCGCTGATCGCGCCGCAAGTCTTCGACTGGGTTTACGAGCATCCGATCCTGCTGCTGGCGGCGGCACTGCTGCTGCCGGCGAAGCCGCTCACACGCTGGCTTGGCCGGCTGTGGAACACCAGGCGGCCATCGGTCCGGGCGCTCAAAGTCGTGCTGCCGCTGTCGGCGGCGGCGCTCGGCTGGTGGCTGGGGGCGAATTTCTTCTGGTATGCGACGACGCCCTACACCATCGCCGTGGTGGCGCTGCTGGCGCTGCTGGCGGTGCTGACCATCGGCCGCCCGCTATTGTTCACCTGGATGATGGCGATGCTGATGCTGGGGGTGGGCGGCTGGCAGCAGATCGACATTTCCACCATGGACAAGGTGCGCCAGCGCAGCTTCTTCGGCATCTATTCGATCGAGCTTGACCCCGTCACCGGCGCCAAGCGGCTGCTGAACGGCACCACGCTTCATGGCTTGCAGTCGCTCGACCCCTATCGTTCGCGCATGCCGCTCAGCTATTATGCGCCGGAAAGCGGCGCCGGCCTCGCCATGCAGGCGGCGCCCTCGCTTTACGGCGCGAACGCCCGCATCGGCGTCGTCGGCCTCGGCACCGGCAGCCTGGTCTGCTATGCGAAGCCGGGCGAGGACTGGACCGTCTTCGAGATCGACCCGCTGGCGGTGGAGATCGCGACGGACCCGGGGCGCTTCTCGTTCATCGCCGAGTGCAAGCCCGACATCCGCATCGTCGTCGGCGACGCCCGGCTGAAGCTGGCCGAGGAGCCGGACAGGCGCTTCGACGTGCTGGCGGTCGACGCCTTCTCGTCCGACGCCATCCCCCTCCACCTCATGACCCGCGAGGCGTTCGAAACCTATCGGCGCGTGCTGTCCCCGGATGGCGTGCTGCTGGTGCATATCTCCAACCGCTATCTCGACCTGCAACCGGTGGTGGCGGCGATCGCCAGCGATCTCGGCCTCGCCAGCCGTATCATGAGCTATTATCCAGACGCCGACGGCTATCAGCAGGGCTATTCGGCCTCGATCTGGATCGTGTTGGCCGGGGATGAGCAAGCGATGACCCGCTTCACCGAGGCGACCGGGGCGAGCGGCGCCTGGGAGCCGAATTTCCCCAGGAAGGATTTCCCGGCCTGGACCGACGATTTCGCCTCGGTCCTCCCCGTCTTGCACAACCTCGCGCTCGGCCTCTAAGGGAGGCCATGGCAAAGAAGCTTCGCATCGCCGTTCTCGGCGCTTCCGGCTACACCGGGGCCGATCTCGTCCGCCTGGCGTTGACGCACCCGGAGATCGAGATCGCGGCGCTGGCGGCCAACCAGAAGGCCGGGCAGAAAATGGCCGACATCTGGCCGCATTTCGCTGCCTTTCCGGCGCTGCCGCCACTGCTCCGCGCCGACGAGATCGCCTTCGATGCCATCGACGCGGTGTTCGGCTGCCTGCCGCACGCCGCCTCGGCCGAACTGCTGTCGGCGCTGCCCGAGCGGCTTCGCATCATCGACCTTTCCGCCGATTTCCGCCTGAAAGACGCCCAAAGCTATCGGGAATGGTATGGGGTGGCGCATCCGGCGCCGGCGCTGCTGCCGGGCGCCGTCTATGGCCTGACGGAAATGGCGCGGGAACGGCTGCCCGGCGCCCGCCTCGTCGCCTGCCCCGGCTGCTATCCGACCGCCTCGCTGCTGGCGCTGCTGCCGCTGGCGGCGGCCGGGCTGATCCGTTCCACCAACATCACCATCAACGCGCTGTCCGGGGTGTCGGGCGCCGGGCGCAGCCTGAAGGAGGCCAATCTGTTCGCCGAAGTGGCGGAAGCGGTGGCCCCCTATGGGCTGGGCCGCCACCGCCACATGCCGGAAATCGAGCAGGAACTGGCGCTTGCCTTCGGCGAGGCGACCACCATCAGCTTCACGCCGCATCTGCTGCCGATGAATCGCGGCGAACTGGCCACCATCATCGTCGAACTGGCCGACGGCCACACGGTCGAGGATCTGCGCGCCTGTTTTGAAGCGCGCTATGCGGGCGAGCCGTTCGTGCATCTGCTGCCGGTGGGCGTGGCGCCGGCGACGCGCATGGTGCGGGGGTCCAATCATCTGGTGCTGAATGTCTTTGCCGACCGCGTGCCCGGCCGCGCCATCGTCGTTGCCGCCATCGACAATCTGGTGAAAGGATCGTCCGGGCAGGCGATCCAGAACATGAACCATATGTTCGGCCTGCCGGAAACCATGGGGCTGGAAGCGGCGCCGCTCTTTCCCTGACGATAGGAGAGCCTATGCCCGTTTATCCGTTCGGCGATCTGACGCCGAAAATCGACCCGGACGCCTGGGTGGCGCCCGGCGCGCAGGTGATCGGCGATGTCGTCATGGGCGCGGATTCCTCGGTCTGGTACAATGCGGTGGTGCGCGGCGACATCATGCCGATCGCCATCGGCGCCCGCTCCAACATCCAGGACGGCACGGTGATCCACGTCACCGGCGGGCGGGCCGCCACCAGCATCGGCGAGGACGTGCTGGTGGGGCATCTGGCGATGCTGCACGGCTGCACGCTCATGGACCGCAGTTTCGTCGGCCTTGGCGCCATCGTCATGGACGGCTGCGTCATCGAGGAAGAGGGCATGCTGGGCGCGGGCGCGCTGCTGTCGCCGGGGAAGCGCATCGGCCGGCGCGAGCTGTGGCTTGGCCGCCCGGCGCGGCGGGTGCGGCTGCTGACCGACGCCGAACTGGCGCGCAACCGGCTGGGTGTCGTGCATTATGTGGAGTTGACGCGCCTTCACCGGCAGAGCATCGGCGGCTGAAGCGGCGAGCCTTGGGGATGCGGTGGGATGCGGTGGAAAAATGGTCGGAGCGACAGGATTCGAACCTGCGACCCCCACACCCCCAGTGTGATGCGCTACCAGGCTGCGCCACGCTCCGACGTGGCGCGGCTTAGGGGACGGCGCGGGCGATGACAAGCGCTGAGATTGCGAACGCCGCCACGCCCTGCCTTCGCGCCGAGGGCCTTGCCCTGATTCGTGGCGGCCGGCTGCTGTTCGAAGGGCTTTCCTTCACCCTGTCGCCGGGCGAGGCGCTGCTGGTGACGGGGCGGAACGGCGCCGGCAAATCCTCGCTGCTGCGCCTTGTCGCCGGCCTGCTGGCGGCCGATTCCGGCGCGCTTCGAAACCCGTTCGCAGCAGCGCTGCTGGCTTCCGAGCCGGCGTTGAAAGGCGACCGGCTGGTGGAATCGGAACTGCGCTTCTGGGCCGGTCTCGACGGTGCCTCGGCCGAACGGCTGGCGGCGGCGGCCGAGGAAATGGCGGTTGCGGCGCTCTTTGGTTTCCGCTGCGGGCAATTGTCGTCGGGGCAGCGGCAGCGCGTCGCCATCGCCCGCACCATCGCCAGCGGCGCCCGCCTGTGGCTGCTGGACGAGCCGGCGAACGCGCTCGACCGCGCGTCCGAGGAACGGCTGCTGCGGGCGATCGAGGCGCACCGGGCGGCGGGCGGGCTGGTGATGGCGGCGACGCACCAGCCGCTGCCGCTTAAAGGCGCGAAGCGCCTTGAACTCTGACCCAGGCGCGAAGCGCCTCGAACTTTGACCCGGGCGCGAAGCGCCCCGAACTCTGACAAAGGCGCGAAGCGCCTCGAACTAGCCTATTTGCCGTGCAGGAAGTGCATCACGTCGCCGTCCTGCACCTGGTAATGCTTGCCCTCGGCGCGCAGCTTGCCGGCTTCGCGGGCGCCGGCCTCGCCGTGATGGGCGATATAATCCGCATAGGATATGGTTTCGGCGCGGATGAAGGCCTGCTCGAAGTCGCTGTGGATGACGCCGGCGGCCTCGGGGGCGGTCGCCCCCTGCCTGACCGTCCAGGCGCGCGCTTCCTTGGGGCCGACGGTGAAGAAGGTGATGAGGCGCAGCAGATCGTAGCCGGCGCGGATGATGCGGGCGAGGCCGGTTTCCTTTAACCCCAGCGATTCGAGATATTCGCCGCGGTCGGCCGATGGCATGGCGGCGATTTCCGCCTCGATCGCCGCCGAGATCACCACGGCGCCGGCGCCCTGCCGTTTGGCCATTTCGGCAACCGCGGCGCTGAAGGCGTTGCCGGCAGCGGCCGATTCCTCGTCGACATTGGCAACGTAGAGGATCGGTTTCATGGTCAGCAATTGCGCCTGTTGCAGGATTCGCGCTTCCTCGGCGTCGGCCGGCGCCACCTCGCGGGCCGGCCGGCCGTCGCGCAGGCAGTCGAGCGCCTTTTGCAGCGCGGCGGCCGCCGCCTTTGCTTCCTTGTCGCCGCCCTGGCCCTTTTTGGCGAGGTTCGGAACGCGGCGCTCCAGGCTTTCAAGGTCGGCCAGCATCAGTTCGGTCTCGACGGTTTCGGCGTCGGCCACGGGGTCGATCCTGCCTTCGACATGGGTGATGTCGTCGTGCTCGAAGGCGCGCAGCACATGGACGATGGCGTCCACTTCGCGGATGTTGGCGAGAAACTGGTTGCCAAGCCCTTCGCCCTTGGAGGCGCCGCGCACCAGCCCGGCGATGTCGACGAAGCCAAGCTGGGTTTCGATGATTTTCTGCGAGCCGGCGATGCTCGCCAGCGCCTGCAAGCGGGGATCGGGGACGCCGACATTCCCCACATTGGGTTCGATGGTGCAGAAGGGATAATTGGCCGCCTGCGCCGCCGCCGTTTCGGTGAGCGCGTTGAACAGCGTCGATTTGCCGACGTTCGGCAGGCCGATGATTCCGCAGCGGAAGCCCATTATTCCTCTCGCCCTCTCAAGGTCAGTTCGTTCATGAATTTGTCGTTGTGGCCATCGGCCAGCAGCGGCGCCAGGTCGGCGATGTCGCCCAAAAGGGCGGCCAGCCTGTCTTCGTCGGCCCTGGCGAAATTGCCCAGCACATGGCCAAGCACCGCGCTCTTGCGCGCCGGGCGGCCGATGCCGATACGGACGCGGCGAAAATCGGCGCCCACATGCGCCGTCACCGAGCGGATGCCATTCTGCCCGGCGGCGCCGCCCCCCGATTTCACCTTCACCCGGAACGGCTCCAGATCGAGATCGTCGTGAAAGACGGTGAGGGCGTCAAGGCCGAGCTTGAAGAAGCGCAGCGCCTCGCCGACCGAGCGGCCGCTTTCGTTCATGAAGGTCGTCGGCTTCAGCAGCCAGACCTTTTCGCCGCCAAGGCGCCCCTCGCTGGCGAGGCCCTGAAAGCGCGCTTTCCACGGCGGAAAGCCGTGGACGGCGTGAATGGCGTCCACGGCCATGAAACCGATATTGTGGCGTTGAAGGGCGTAGGCCGGGCCGGGATTGCCCAGCCCGGCGAACAATTGCATCTATTCCTCGGTCGCCGCGCCTTCGCCCTCGGCGGCTTCGCTTTCGCTGGCGGCGTCCTGGCTCTTCAGCCCGGACGGAGCGGCGATGGTCGCGATGGTGAAGTCGCGCTCGATCACCGGCTTCACGCCTTCGGGAAGCGCGACCTTGGAGATGTGGATGGAATCGCCCACTTCATAGCCGGTGACATCGACGGCGATATAGTCGGGGATGGCGTTCGCCGGCACGGTGATTTCGAACTCGTGGCGGACGACGTTCAGCACGCCGCCGCGCTTCAGGCCGGGCGAGGCCGCTTCGTTCTCGAAGCGCACCGGCACGTTGACGGTGACGACGGTGTCGGCGGACACGCGCAGGAAATCGACGTGGAGCGGCCGGTCGGTGACGGGGTGGAACTGCACGTCGCGCGGCAGCGTGTGCAGCTTCTGGCCGTCCAGCTCGACCTCGACGGTCGAGTTCAGGAAGAATCCGCTCGCCAGCAGCTTCACCAGCCGCTTTTCCTCGACCTGAACGGAAACCGCTGCTTCCTTGTTGCCATAAATCACCGCCGGAACCAGTCCCTGCTTCCTCAATGCGCGGGAGGCTCCCTTGCCAGCCCGGGCGCGAGGCTGCGCGGCAAGCGTCAGCACGTCAACCATTGTCTACTCCTTGGATTTCATGCCCGGCACCTCCAGGGTGTGCCGGATCGCCCGCGCGCATAGCGCAGGATGCGGGCGTTAGGCAATCCCGGCCCGCGGATCGGGCGCGGGCTTCGCCTAGTCTTTTTCCTCGCTCGGGGCGGGGAGGGCGGGCGTCTTCTTGCGGCGCCTGGCCTTGGGCGGCGCCGGGCTGATCTCGAACGACGGCCTGTCGTCCTTGATGTGGACGCGCACTTCGCCGCCGTTCACCAGCTTGCCGAACAATAGCTCGTCGGCCAGCGGGCGCTTGATTTCCTCCTGGATGACGCGGGAGAGCGGCCTGGCGCCGTAAAGCCGATCATAGCCGCGCTTCATCAGCCACTGCTTCGCCTCGTCCGAAAGCGAGATATAGACGTCGCGGTCGGACAATTGCAGTTCGAGCTGGATGATGAACTTGTCGATGACGCGGGCAACGATGTCCGGCGGCAGATAATCGAAGGGCACGATGGCGTCCAGCCGGTTGCGGAATTCCGGCGTGAACATGCGGCGGATGGCCTCCTCGTCGTCGCCGACGCGGGGACCGGCGCCAAAGCCGATGCCTTCCCGCGCCATTTCGCTGGCGCCGGCGTTGGTCGTCATGATGATGATGATGTTGCGGAAATCGACGGTCTTGCCCTGGTGGTCGGTCAGCTTGCCGTT
>CAYYGQ010000042.1:0-12329 GCA_964471485.1 uncultured Sandaracinobacter sp.
CCGAGGAAGGCATCGCGCCTGGGCTCGATCGGGTAGACAATCTGGTCCATGAAGGCGGTGATCCGCTGGCGCAGGTCCTCGGCCTTTGGGCTGTACTGGAAGTCCATGATCGAAGTCCTTTCCTTAAAGCGTCAGGCCGCCGTCGACGATGACGGTCTGGCCGCAGACATAGGAGGCAAGAGGCGAGGCGAGAAACAGGGCGACTCCGGCCATTTCCTCGACGGTGCCGAAGCGGCCGAGCGGAATCTTGGCGAGCGCCTTTTCGCGGCGGTCGGCGTGGTCCATCGTCACCTTGGTCATCTTGGTGTCGACCAGGCTCGGGGCGATGCCGTTCACGCGGATGCCGTCCGCCGCCCAGGCCTTGGCCAGCGTCCGCGCCAGATTGACCGCGCCCGCCTTCGAGGCCGCATAGGCCGGGTTGCCGATGGTCGGGTGGAAGGCGCCGATCGAGCTGACGACGATGATCGAGCCGCGGCGCCCGGCGAGCGTCTCGCGGAAGCGCATGGAAATGTGCAGGATGCTGTCGAGGTTGACGCGCATGACCTGCGCCCAGCCTTCGGCGGCGAATTCGCGGCGGCCGTAGAGGACGGCGCCCTGCGAATGGACGAGAATGTCGAGGCCGTCGGCAAAGGGCGCGGGGGCGGCCAGCACCGCCGCCACGTCGCCGACATCGACCTGGGTATAGCCGAGGCCGGAAAGGTCGGAGCCTTCCGCGCCTTCATAGTCGGCGGCGCTCGGCCGCGTTCCCCAGACATGGACGCTGGCGCCCTGGGCGAGAAAGGCGCGGGCGATGCCGTTCCCTATGCCGCTGGAGCCGCCGACGACCAGCACGCGCTTCCCGGTGAAATCGAGCGGATTCATCCAATTCCCTTTCCGGCAATTCCCTTTCCGGCAATTCCCTTTCCGGCATGGCGTTCGAACGGCATGCCCTGCCGCAGCCAGCGCGACGCCCGGCCGATCAGCCATTGCGCCCGCGCGTGCAGCCGCTCGCCCGTGGCCATCGGCGCCTTGCCGGCACAGGCGCGGGCGAAGGTTCCTTCCAGCAGGATGGCGAGCTTGTAGCAGGCGAACACCGCATACCAGCCGGCGTCGAAATCCTCGGCGAAACCGCCGATGACGCCATTGGCGCCGCCATTGGCGCCACGGTTGGTTCTGGCATTGGCGTTAACGTGCAGCCGATAGTGGCGCACCAGTTCGTCCTGCGTCGGGAAGCCGTCCCAGGGGTGGATGTTCATGACCGGCTGCTCGCCCGCCTCGGGCCAGGTGGCCAGCAGCCAGCCCAGATCGACCAGCGGGTCGCCGACGGTGGCCAGTTCCCAGTCGACGATGGCCGCCACCTCGCCCGAATCGCGGGCGAACATGATGTTGGCCAGATGATAGTCGCCGTGAAGGATGCCGGGGCGGAACCGCGGCGGCCGCTGCTGGTCCAGCCAGCGGGCGACCGACTCGAGATCGCCGAGCGACTCCGGCCCCGGCCAGCCCTCGAACTTGCCATAGCCGGCCAGTTGCCGCTTCCAGCGCTCGATCTGGCGTTCGAGAAAGCCCTCGGGGCGGCCGAAACCGGCCAGGCCCACCGCTTCGAAATCGACCGTGGCCAGCGTCGCCAGCGCTTCGACCGCGGCCAGGCCCATGCGCCGGCGAACGGCGGCCGAGCCGGCGTGAAGCGGCGGCAGCCCGGTGGTCGGGTTGAAGCCGTCGACCGGCTCCATCAGATAGAAGGCGGCGCCAAGCACGCCCGCATCGTCGCAATGCGCGATCAGCCCCGGATGCGGCACATCGCTGCCGGCGAGCGCCGCCAGCAGCCGCGCTTCGCGGCGCATGGTGTCGTTGCTTTCGGGGCGCGGATGCTCGGGCGGGTGGCGCAGCACATAAGTGCGTTCGGCGGTGCGATCAGCGACCCGGCCGGCGCCTTGGCCGGCGCCTTGGCCGTCAGCGCGATCGGCGGCGTTTTCGGCGCGGCGGAAGCGCAGCAGGATGTTCTGCGAACCGCCGCCCAGCGACTGCACATCCAGAAGCGGACCCTCGCCCAGCCCTTCGCCATCCATCCACGCGGCAAGCGCGTCGAGATCGATCGCCCTCTTCTCCGCCGCGCTCTCCATCGTCCTCTCCAGCCATGCCGATCAATTAAATCATCTGGATAATTCACTTGACGCGTGCACCATCCAGTGAAATTTGGCAAGGAGAATCTTTGGAGAATCTCGGAGAATCTTGCCCGCCGGATCAGAATTTCGCATAAATATCCCTGCGAGGAAAGGAAGACAATGCCGCCATCGACCGCAAAGGCCGAAACTTCGGGACCGCTGGCGCACGCGCGGTCGCTGCTGTTCGTTCCCGGCGACCGCCCCGAACGCATGGAAAAGGCGCTCGGCCTCGGCGCCGACGCCCTCATCCTCGACCTGGAGGATGCGGTCGCCGCCACGGCCAAGGCGGCGGCGCGCACGGCCGTGGCGGCGCGCCTCGCCGCGCCGAGAGTGCATGGGGTCGCCCTCGTCGTGCGGGTCAATGCGGTCGGCAGCCCCGATCTCGCCGACGATCTCGCTGCCATCCTGCCGGCGGCGCCGGACGCGCTGTTGCTGCCGAAGACGGAAGGGGCGGCCAGCATCGATTCGCTGGCGGCCATGGCCGGCGCGCTTCCCTCCGCACCTTCCCCCATCCTGCCCCCCATCCTGGCGCTGGCGGCGGAAACGCCGGACGGCCTGCTCGACATCGGTGGTCTCCGCCGCCACGCCGCCGCTCTCTGCGGCCTCACCTGGGGCGCCGAGGATCTGGCGACCGAGCTTGGCGCCGCCGCCAACCGCGCCGACGGCGACTTCACGGCGCCGTTCCGGCTGGCCCGTTCGCTGGCGCTGCTGACGGCGGCGGCCTGCCATGTTCCCGCCTTCGAGACCGTCTACGCCGATTTCCGCGACGACGAGGGGTTGGCGCGCCAGGCGGCGCGCGCGGCGCGGGACGGGTTTTCCGGCATGCTGGCGATCCATCCGGCGCAACTGCCGGCCATCAACCGCGCCTTCACCCCCGATGCGGCGGCCGTGGCCCATGCCCGCGCCGTCGTCGCCGCCTTCGCGGCGCAGCCGCAGGCGGGCGTCCTTCAGGTAGAGGGCCGCATGATCGACGCGCCGCATCTGAAACAGGCGCAAGCCGTGCTCCGCCGCGCCGGAAGCCGCGCCTAAGCCGCGGAACCGCCGCCGCCTTTCGGCGGGGATGGTGTCCCCGAACGGCAGCGACCGGATTTGATTCCTGCATCGAAAGGCAGGATTGACCACAACCTATTCCTGCATCAGAAGTTAAGATTGAGCGTCCGCCATACGGACGCCTGACCATGCGGGGAGAGCATTATGCGTTCGGGGAAGAAGAAATTGCTGTTCGTCGGCACGGCGCTGGCGGCGACGCTGTCGTTTCCGGCCGCCGCCATGGCGCAGGACGGCGCGGCGCCGGCGTCGGACATCGTCGTCACCGGCTCGCGCATCGTTCGCGACGGCTATACCGCGCCCACCCCCGTCACCGTGGCGCCGGTGGAGGATCTGGTCCGGGCGACGCCGACCAACATTCCCGACGCCCTCAACAAGCTGCCGCAGTTCCAGAATTCGTCCAGCCCGTCGCGAAGCAGCCACAATTTCTCCAACAGCCCCGACCACGGCAACATCCTCAACCTGCGCGGTGTCGGCGGCAACCGCACGCTCATCCTCTTCGACGGCATGCGGGTGCCGCCCACCACCTATGTCGGCACCGTCGACGTGTCGGTCATCCCGAGCGCGCTCGTCGAGCGGGTCGAGGTGGTGACGGCCGGCGCGTCTGCCGCCTATGGCTCGGATGCGGTGACCGGGGTGGTCAACTTCGTGCTCGACCGCGACTTCGAGGGGCTGAAGGGCGAAGCGCAGGGCGGCGTTTCCGAACGGGGCGACAACGGCAATTACAAGGCCTCGCTTGCCTATGGCGGCCGGTTCGCCGGCGGTCGCGGCCATGTCCTCCTCAGCGGCGACTTCTTCAAAAGCAACGGCATGCTGCGCTCGGACCGCCCGGTCGCCCTGGCGGATTATGTCTATCTGGGCGGCGTGCCCGGCAGTTCGGCGGTTCCAGGCTCGGCCGCCAACCCCTTCCGTATCTACGACACCGTCCGCCTCGCCTTCGCCAGCGAAGAGGGGATGATCCTCGGCGGGCCGGCGGCCGGGCAGGTGATCGACCCGGCGAGCGGCGCCCTTCGCCCCTTCGAGCATGGCGCCGCGACGGGGACGGGCGGGTTCGAGGTGGGCGGCGACGGCTTCACCATCCCGGCCGACGTGCACGCGGTCGCCCCGCTGAAGACCTGGCAGGCGTTCGGGCGAATCGGCTACGAGCTGTCGCCGTCGGTCAACGCCTTCGTGCAGGGCAATTTCTCGCGCTCGGAACTGGACTATGTCAGCCAGACCAACGCCTGGACCGGGGTGCAGAACGCGCCGGTGTTCGAAGGCAATCCCTTCATCCCGGCGTCGATCGCCGCCGCCCTTGCCGCCGACCCGACCCCGGACCAGCAGTTCGAAATCGGCAAATACACCGCCGGCAACGCGAAAAAGCCCTTCACCAGTGAACGGACCGACTTCTGGATGCTGGCCGCCGGGCTGGACGGCGACCTCGGCGATGGCTGGGCCTGGAACGCCAGCTACAACCACGGCTCTTCGAAGCACCGCGTCGACCAGCACAATCTCTACGATTACCAGCGCGCCTATGCGGCGCTCGACGCCGTGGTCGATCCGGCGAGCGGCAACATCGTCTGCCGGCCGTCGCTCAGCAGCGACCCGGTCGTCCGCGACCGCTTCGCCGGCTGCCAGCCGCTCGACATCTTCCGCACCGGCACGGCCTACACCGACCAGCCGGGCTATGATTATGCGATCGGCACCATGTCCTATGCGGCGACGATCCGGCACGACGCCTTTGCCCTCAGCGTGCAGGGCAGCCCGCTCAGCCTGCCGGCCGGCCCGGTCGACATCGTGCTCGGCGGCGAATACCGCCGGCAGAGCCTCGCCCTCGTCAGCAATTCCGATCCGGCGCTGCTGGATACGGCGGCCGAGCGCGGCGAATATTTCCGCGGCCTGCGGGGCGTGGCGCCAAGCTCGCTGTTCTTCTGGCTGACGAATGTCGGCGTCGCCGACGGCTCGGTGAACGTCAAGGAGGCGTTCGCCGAAGTGAACGTGCCGCTGCTGAGCGGCGCGCCCGGCTTCGAGGATCTGTCGCTGAACGCCGCCGGCCGCGTCACCGACTACAGCACGTCGGGCCGGGTGGAGACCTGGAAGGTCGGCCTGGTCTGGAAGCCGGTCGACGATCTGCTGCTGCGCGGCACCGTTTCGCGCGACATCCGCGCCCCCACGCTGTTCGACCTTTTCGCCGGCGACCAGAGCAACATCGGCCTGCTGAACGACCCGGTCACATCCATCTCGCAGAATGTGCCGACGGTGTCCGGCGGCAACCGCGATCTGCGGCCGGAACGGTCGCGGACGCTGGCCCTCGGCGCCGTGCTGACGCCGTCCTTCCTGCCCGGCTTCAGCGTTTCGGTGGATTATTTCCGCCTGAAGATCACCGGCGCCATCGGCACGCTCGGCTCGGGGCAGATCGTGCAGAACTGCTACAACGATGCCTCGGCCCCCGAATGCGCGCTGATCAGCCGCCCGGCGCCCGACGCCTTCCCGACGCTGATCCGGCTGGTGCCGGCCAACATCGCCTTCCTCAAGACCAGTGGCGTCGACATCGACGCCACCTATCGCCAGGACATCGGCCCCGGCCAGCTTTCGGCCCGGCTCTATGCAAGCTATCTGGGCAGCTATGTCACCCGGCAGAGCGCCAACCAGCCGGCCTATGAGTATGTCGGCTTCGGCAACAACGGCATCGGCCGGCCGCACTGGCGGGGCACCTTCAGCCTGAACTACGCCAGCCGTGGCGGTCTCAACCTGTTCCTGTCGGAACAATATCTCGGCTCGATGCGGGTCGGCAGCCCGCAGCCGAACCAGGATTACGGCGGCGCCACCATCGCGCCGGTGTGGTACACCGACCTGACGGTGAGCCAGCGGATCGACGCCTTCGGCGGCTCGTTCGAACCGTTCGCCACCATCAACAATCTTTTCGACAAGACGCCGCCGCTGGTGCCGGGGACGATTCCGGGCGTGAACTTCCCGACCATCTTTTCGCTCTACGACACGGTCGGGCGCACCTATACGGCGGGCCTGCGCTTCCGCTTCTGACGGGCAGCAAGAAGGAGACGAGGGATGCGGATTCTGGCGGGCCTGACGGCGCTGACGGCGCTGCTGCTGCCGGCGACGGCCGGCAGCGCAGAGGGGGGAGCGGCGCAACAGCGAGGGGTGCTGGAAGGCATATCGGGCGAGGCGCTGCTGGTCCGCACCGATTCCGGCCCGGTGCGGGGGGCGCTTCGCGACGGCGCCCGCTTCTTCGGCGGCATTCCCTACGCCGCGCCGCCCGTCGGCGAGCGGCGCTGGCGGGCGCCGGCGCCGGTGGCGGCCTGGACCGCCCCGCTCGACGCCGGCGACTTCGCGGCGAACTGCCCGCAGCCGCGGATGGGCGGCGACAGGGACCGGGCGCCGCAAAGCGAGGACTGCCTTTATCTGAACGTCGCCACCCCCGAGACCGCCACCGCCGGCGCCAGGCTGCCGGTGCTGGTGGTGATTCATGGCGGCGCCTATTTCGTCGGCTCGGGCCGGGAGCCGTTCGGCGCCGGCGCGCCGCCGATCGTCGGCGAGGGGGTGGTGCTGGTGGCGCCCAATTATCGGCTGGGCCGGCTTGGCTTTTTCGCCCATCCGGCGCTCAGCAGCGAAGCGCCGGAGGCCACCGCCAACTATTGGCTGATGGACCAGGTGGCGGCGCTTTCCTGGGTCCGGCGCAACATCGCCAGCTTCGGCGGCGACCCCGACAATGTCACCATTCTCGGCTGCTCGGCCGGCGGGTCGAGCATCAACGCGCTGATGGCGGCCCCGGCGGCGCGCGGCCTGTTCGCCCGCGCCAGCGCGCATTCGGGCGGCGGCCTGTTCAACGCCAACCGGCCGCTGGCGCAGGCCGAGGAACAGGGGATGGCGTTCGCCGGCCGCGTCGGCGTTCGCGGCACGGGCGCGCCGGCGCTGGCGGCGCTGCGCGGCCTTGCCGTCGCCGACATTCTGAAGGGGGACAGCGGCGCCCCCGATTTCGGCGCCGTCGTCGACGGCCACTGGCTGCCGGCGCCGCTCGCCGTCTCCTTCGCCCGGGGCGCCGTCGCTTCTGTGCCGCTCCTCACCGGCTCGACCAGCAACGAGGCCAGCGTTTTCGGCTTGATGGGCTTCGACCGGGCGACGCTTGAACAGCGCTTCCATCTGGATTTCGCGGCGCTTGGCGACGCCTATGGCCGGCTCGACGCGGCGGAACTGCTGCGCCAGGTGCAGACCGATTTCATCTTCACGGCGCCGTCGATGGCGATGACCGGGCTGGCGGCGCGCGCCGGCCTGCCCGCCTGGTCCTATTATTTCGATTATGTCAACAGCGCCCGGCGCCGCCAGGTGCCCGGCGCCGGCCATTGCGAGGACATGCGCTACTGGTTCGGAACGCCGGCGGGCGCCAGCGCCGAGGACCGCGAGGTCGCCGAGACGATGCAGGCCTATCTGCTGAACTATCTGCGCCACGGCGATCCGGCCGGCCCGGGCCTGCCCCCCTGGCCGAAGGTTGCCGCGGGCACGGCGGCGCCGCTGGTGATCGACGGCCGCTTCCACGTCGCCCCCGGCTTCCGCGCCCGCCAGTTGCAGCCCTATTACGACAAGTGGCAGGCGGAAACCGGGCTGTCGCTCGGCTTCGGCGCCGCCGGCGGCCGGCCGTGAAGGCGCCGTTCGCCACCCCGTTCGCTGCCCTGTTGGTGGCGCTGGCCACCGCCGCCATGGCCGCCCCGCCGCCGCCCTCCTTCACGGTCGGCCGCGCGGAGTCGCCGCCCTTTCCAGAGGTGGTGGCGCAGTTTCCGGGCGGCGTCCGCGCCATCGGCGACCTTGTTTACGCCCAGCCGCTTCATTACCGGCCCCTGCGGCTCGACCTCTATCGCCCGGCGGCAGACGGCCCGCACCCGCTCGTCGTCTATGTGCATGGCGGCGCCTGGGTGACGGGCACCAAGCGCCAGGGCGGGCCGGTGCGCGATTTTCCCGCCGTCCTCGCCCAGCTTGCCGCGCGCGGCTTCGTCGTCGCCGCGGTGGAGTATCGGCTGGACGGCGAGGCGAAATTCCCGGCGGCGATCGAGGATGTGAAGGCGGCCATCCGCTTCCTGCGCGCCGGCGCCGCCGGCTATGGCATCGACCCGGCGCGGGTGGGCATTTTCGGCGGCTCGGCCGGCGGCCAGCTGGCGGCGCTGGCCGGCACCGCCTGCGGCGCCCAGGCCTTGGCGGCGCCGGGCGCGAACGGCCCGGTATCCGATTGCGTGCAGGCGGCCGCCTCCTGGTATGGGGTGCATGATTTCCGCACCGTCCCCACGCCGCCGGGGCAAACCGGCCCCGCCCCCTATCTCGGCTGTCCCGAGACCACATGCCCCGAAGAGACGCTGCGCTTCGCCAGCCCCGTCGCCTATGTCGACGGCGAGGATCCGCCCTTCCTGCTGATCCACGGCCTTGCCGACCGGCTGGTGGCGGTGTCGCAGACCGAGGAATTCGAAGCGGCGCTGAAGGCGGCCGGGGTGCCGGTGCGCGCGCTTTATATTCCAGGGGTCGACCATGGCCTCGTCGGCAAGGACGACGCGGCAACATACGCCGCCAACCTCGAAGCGCTGGAGGCGACCTTCGCCTTTTTTACGGAAACGCTTCGGCCCGGCCGCTGAGCGCGTTTCCGGCTCAGACGCCGCATTCGGGGTAGGGGAAGCCTTCGGGCACGGCGAGAGCTGAATCGTGGAACTGGCGGATGCGGGCGTCGCTGATGGCATAGCCCCAGTTGACGAGGCGCTTCCGCCATTTGTCGTCCAGCGCCCGGAGCGCCGTTTTCGTCGCCGCCAGGTCGCGGGCGCAGTCGCTCGGGCAGGGCAGGGTCGGGGCGATCGGCGCCTTTGCCGGGTCGGTGGCGATTGCAAAGGCGGCGCCGTTGCGCGCCAGCGGGCCGTCCGCGGCCAGCAGGCTGCCGATCAGTTGCCGGGTCCGCAACGCCCCCACCTGGTTCTGCATGATCGCCAGCGCCCGAAGCGTTTGCGGCACATAGAAGGGGCAGGGCCGCTTCTGCTCGGGCAGCGTGGCGCCACCGTCGCTGACGAACAAGGTGCGGTAGCGCTTCCAGACGGTTTCCAGCCCGAGATTGTCGTAGACGCCGCCGTCGGTCAGCCGCACCCGGCGCGGCAGCCTCATGGTGCCGTCGCCGGGGGTTTCCGGCGAGGGGCGGAAGCGCAGCCGCACCGGCGACAGGAAGGGCGGAAAGCCGCTGGAGGCGGCGACCGCCGTGGCCAGCCGCACGTCGGGCCACGAGCGGCGGCCGAGCTTCCAGCTGCCCATATAGGGCCTGGAGAAGCGCCACAGCGTGCCGCTGTGCAGTTCGGTCGCGTTGAAGACGAAGCGCGGCTGTTCCGGCAGATCCTGCAAGGTCGCCTTGCCGAACAGATGCTTGCGGTAGCAGCGGGCGACGAAGCGGCCGGAATTGTGCAGCGGCAGGCCGAGGAGGATGGTGGGGATGTCGATGGTGCGGCCGGCGAGGCGGTGGATCGGCTCGGCCACCTCGCGGGCGAAACTGGCGCCGCCGTCGCCCCACTGAAGGCGCTTCCAGGCAAGCGCCAGCACGGCCGAAGTGATCGAGCCGCCGGAGACGCTGGAGATGCGGTCGGCCTGCTGCAACAGGCCGCAATCATAGAGCCGCCACAGCACGCCGACATGGAACAGCATGGCGCGATAGCCGCCGCCGGAGAGGGCAATGGCGAGACCTTCTTCGGGGCCTTCGCCGGCATCGGCGACCGGGGCGGCGGCCAGCAGGGCGGGGTCGCTCATGCCGCCGGCCCGGCGGGGTTGGGCCGGCCGGCGGAGCCGGCCCCCAGATCATCGCCCCCCAGATCATCGCCCCCCAGATCATCGCCCAGGTCGCCGAGATCGAGGCTGGCGATCTCGCGCGCCAGATAGGTTTCCACCTTGCGCCGCACCAGCGGCCGCAGCTTGGTCAGCGCCTCGCGGTTCAGCGACACGGTGCCGAGGCTGCGCTGCATGGTGGCGCTGCCGTGCCGGAGCTTGAAGAACAGGATCTGCGTGACGTTCTTTTTCGCCACAAGCGCGAAGGCCATTGCTTCGGCGAGCAGGCCGGCGCCGGGGTCGGCGCGCACCGTCGTGAACTGGAAGCGCCCGGCCTTCGCCTGCTGGCTTTCGCGGCTGAAGAGGGTGATGAGCGGCGAATCCTCGTCCATCTTCTTCAGGCTTTCGAGCGACAGCTGCACCAGCGCCAGCGCCCCCGGCACCGGGCCGAGGAAGGCCGAGACGACATCGAGAATCGCCTCGTGCACTTCCATGCCGTCGGTGCGGAACTGGTAATTGGCGACATCGCGCACCTGCGTCACCCAGCCGAGACTGCCGAGAAAGCCGAAATAGCAGTCGAACCAGGCGATGGGGTTGCCGGTGTCGGCGTTGCGGTTGGCAACCAGTTGCGCCAGCAGGGCGGAATCGGAAATGGCCTCGCGGAATTCGGCCTCGACCCCGGTGTCGAAGGAAACGACGTTGGAGCCGACGAGCAGCGCCTGCCGGCGAACGGCGTCGAAGTCGAGGTCAGGCGCTTCCTGCGCGCCCAGCAGCGGCGGAATGTCCAGCCTGGCGACGAGGGCGCGGGCCTTTTCGAGATCGAGTTCGGGCGTCATCCTTTGTCTCCTCTGCCGGTGGCGGCGGCCGTTCGCCGCCGAAGATGCGGACATCGACGTAGAGTTCCTCGTCCTCGTCGAGGATGGCGGCGAAGGCTTGCTGCCCGCCGAAGCGCGCCTCGTCGTGGCCGTCGCGCCAGCGCCGGTCGCCGATCACCACCCGCCCGGCGCAGCGTTCGAGCAGGGCGTCGAGCACATTTTTATCGGGCATCTGCCAGCCGGGCCTGTCGGGCGCGCTTTTCCGCCGTCCCTGGCGGCCGGCTTCTTCCTCGACGGTGGAGATCATGGCGACGAGATCGTCTCGCGTCATCCGTTCGAGGCCCTCGCCCTTCAGGGTGGCGTTGTGGCTGCCGTGGTGGCCGACCTTGTAGAGGCGGGTGCGGCCGAGGATGTCGACGGCGGAAAGGCGGCCGTCGGCGAAACCGTAATCCTGGTCGTGCCACGACAGCCAGTTGCCCACCTGGGCATCGGCGGCGAACAGCAGGAAGCCGTCGTCGGGCAGGCGGAAGGCGAGGACGAGGCTGCTGTTGTTGGTGTCGCTGTCGAGCTTCAGGGCAAGGCGCGCGGCGGTTTCCGCGTGGACGCCGTCGATGCGGCGATAGGCCTGCGCCCGCCCTTCCTCGGGGTCGCGGTCGGCGAAATAGCGGTCGTGCAGCAGGCGGAGCGGCGAGCCGGGCGCCGCTTTGGCGCCGTCGCGGCGGACGGTTTCGCGGTCGAGACCGGCCGAATATTTGGCCGCGAACGGGCTGTCGCCCGCCGCCTGGCCGAGGATTTCCTCGTCGAGCCAGGTTTCCTTGGCGGCGCCGCCGGAGGGCAGATCCTTGAACAGGCGCTGCTGGTTTCGGGGCGGCGCCAGCACCGCCACTTCGAGCGCGGCCTCGCCCGGAGTCTGCACCACCGTGCCCGGTTCGAGATAGCGGGTGCGCGCCTCGCCGGCGAGCGCCTTCAGTTCGTCGAGGATGCGCCGCCCGGTGAGGCGGCCGGTGGGGGCGGCGCCGAAGGCGTTGCCGGGCAGGTCGCGCGGGCCGATGAAGCGTTCGAGACCGTCGAGCAGTTCGGAGCCGCCGCCGGATTCGCCGCCGGCGGCGGCGAAGGCGGAAAGCGCCATGCTGCGCCGCTCGAAGCGGGCGCGAAGGGCGTTCGCCTGGGCGTCGCCGGGGTCTTCCGTCCACGCCAGCCAAAGCGCGCCGATGGTCAGCCGTTCGGGGTCGAGCAGCAGGTCCTTCGCCTGGGCGAAGCCCGACAGATGGTCCCAATGCTCGTGGGTGACGACGACGACATCGAGCCGCCCCTTGCAGGTGGCGAGGATGTCGGCGGCGACCGCCTGCATGCGCGCGCTGGCGTTTTCAAGGCTTTGCAGCAGGCCGCAGTCGATGAGGATATGGCGCGCGGCGCCGCCCTCCTCGTGGATGCGGATCAGGAAGCAGTCGCCGAGAAGATTGCGGTACATGCGGACGGTGACGGCCTCGACCCCGACGCTCATGCCCGCCCCCGGTGCAGGAAGGCGAACGGTTCGGCCGGGGCGGTCGCGGCG
>CAYYGQ010000043.1:0-5945 GCA_964471485.1 uncultured Sandaracinobacter sp.
AGGGGGCGGGGGCGTGCAAATCCTCGCCCTCGATCAGCCGGCGGATCAGCGAATAGCCGTTCGAATGCGCGCCCGACGAGGCGAGGCCGAGCAGCCGGTCGCCGGGGCAGACGCGGTCGCCGGTCAGCAGTTGCGCGCGCTCGACGGCGCCGACCGCGAAACCGGCGAGGTCATAGTCGCCGCTTTGGTACATGCCGGGCATTTCCGCCGTTTCGCCGCCGATGAGGGCGAGGATTTGCACGCCCCCGCCCCCTTCGACGCGGAAACCTCGCTGATCGAGGCGCTGCTGGCGCCGACCCGGCTTTATGTGAAGCCGCTGCTGCCGCTGCTGCGCGAGGGCCGCATCCACGCGCTGGCGCACATCACCGGCGGCGGCCTCCTTGAAAATGTGCCGCGCGTGCTGAACGACGGCTGCCGCGCCCGCATCGACGCCGCCGGATGGCCGCTGCCGCCGCTGTTCCAGTGGCTGCAGCAAAAGGGCCGCATGGAGGCGGCCGAACTGGCGCGCACCTTCAACTGCGGCCTCGGCATGGTGCTGGCGGTGGCGGCGGCCGACGCCGACGAAGTGGCGGCGCGGCTGCGGGCCGCGGGCGAAACCGTCTTCGAAGTCGGCCGCATCGACGCCGGCCCGAAAGGCTGCGACGTGCGCGGCAAGGCTGGAACCTGGGGCATGGACGACGCCTGGACCGCCAGCCATGACGCGCCATGACCGTTAGGCTGAAGACGGCGATCCTCATTTCCGGGCGCGGCAGCAACATGGAGGCGCTGATCGAAGCGGCGCGCGACCCCGGCTATCCGGCGGACATCCGGCTGGTGCTGTCGAACCGCGCCGCCGCCGCCGGCCTTGCCTCGGCGCGGGCGAAAGGCATCGAGGCGATCGCCATTCCGCACCGCGACTTCGCCAGCCGCGAGGCGTTCGACGAACAGGTAAGCCGCGAACTCGAAGCGCGCGGCATCGAGCTGGTCGCCCTTGCCGGTTTCATGCGTATCCTCTCGCCCGCCTTCATCCGCCGCTGGGCCGGCCGCCTCGTCAACATCCACCCGTCGCTGCTGCCGAAATATCCGGGGTTGGACACCCACGCCCGCGCCATCGCCGCCGGCGACAAAGAGGCCGGGGCGAGCGTCCACGAAGTGACGGAAATCCTGGATGGCGGCCCGGTGATCGCCCAGGAGAAAGTGCCGATCCTGGCCGGCGACACCGCCGACACGCTGGCCGCCCGCGTGCTCGAAGCCGAGCACCGGCTCTATCCGCAAGCGCTCGCCCGCCACGCCAGCGCCATGCTGGAACGACGCTAGAGCAGCACCATCTGGTCGCAGTGGACGACGGTGCTTCTGGGCGCATGGCCAAGCATGGCGGCGATCTCGCGGTTGCTGCGGCCGAGGATGGCGCGGGCGTCGCCCTCGTCATAGCCGACGAGGCCGCGCGCCAGCACATGCCCGGCCGAATCGACGATATCGACGGCGTCGCCACGGCGGAAATGCCCCTCGACGGCGGTGATTCCCGCCGCCAGCAGGCTTTTCCCGGAACGAAGCGCGTGCGCGGCGCCATCGTCGACCAGCAGCTTCCCCGCCACCTGCATGCGCCCGGCAAGCCAGGCCTTGCGCGCCGACAGGGCATCGTGCGCCAGAAACACCGTGCCGCGCGCCGTCTCGTCGAAGCGCGCCAGTGGATGCATGGGCTTGCCGGCGACAATCGCCACCGGAATGCCGGCGGCGTGGGCGATCCGCGCCGCCTCCAGCTTCGCCAGCATCCCCCCCGACCCCATGCCCGACGACGAGGCGCTGCTGGCCATATGGGCGACGGCGGCGATGTCGGCCACTTCGGCGACGAATTCGGCGCCTGGATCCTCGGCCGGGTTGGCGGTGTAAAGCCCGTCGATATCCGACAACAGCATCAGGCCGTCGGCGTGCGCCGCCTGCGCCACCCGCGCCGCCAGCCGGTCGTTGTCGCCAAAGCGGATTTCCTCGGTCGCCACCGAATCATTTTCATTGAGAACGGGAACGGCGCCAAGCGCCAGCAGCCGGTCGATGGTGGCGGCGGCGTTCAGAAAGCGGCGGCGGTTCTCGAAATCGCCAAGCGTCAGCAGCATCTGCGCCGCCGCAATGCCGCGCGCCTCCAGCAGCTCCGCCCAGAGACCGGCCAGCAGGATCTGTCCGGCGGCCGCCGAAGCCTGGGCGTCCTCCAGCGTCTTCCGGCCGGCGCCCTTCAGCCCGAGGCGCCGGCTGCCAAGGGCGATCGACCCCGACGAGACGACGACGATCTGCTGCCCGGCGGCGCGCCTTTCCACCAGATCGGCCACCAGCGATTCGAGCCACGGCCGACGGATGGCGCCGCCCGGCTCGATCAGCAGCGACGAGCCGACCTTCACCACCAGCCGCCGGGCACGGCCCGGCGCGAACAGCGCCACGGCTTCGCTCATAGCGGCGACCAGCTTCGGGCGTCGTCGCCTTCCGCAACAGGGCGCGCCATGTCCAGTTCCTTCCACACCGCCGCCAACACTTTCTCCACCCCTTCGCCGGTCAGCGCGGAAACGGCAAGCGGGGCAACGCCGGTGCGGCGCTCGATGGCGCGGGCAACGGCGGCGATCTTTTGCGGCCCGGCGGCATCCACCTTCGTCAACAGCACGATTTCCGGCTTGTCGGCAAGGCCTTCGCCATAGGCATCGAGTTCGGCGCGCACGGTGTCATAGCCCTCGGTCGGCGCCGCCGACGAGGCGTCGACCAGGTGCAGCAGCAGCCGGCAACGCTCGATGTGGCCGAGAAAACGGTCGCCGATGCCGGCGCCGTCCGCCGCCCCCTCGATAAGGCCGGGAATGTCGGCCAGCACGAATTCGCGGTGATGGCGCGACACCACGCCAAGCTGCGGCTTCAGCGTCGTGAATGCATAGGCGCCCACCTTGGCGTTCGCATTGGTGACGGCGTTCAGGAAACTCGACTTGCCGGCGTTCGGCAGGCCGACGAGGCCGACATCGGCCAGCAGCTTCAGCCTCAGCCACACCGACATTTCCTGCCCCGGAAAGCCCTTCTGGAACTGCCGGGGCGCCCGGTTGGTCGAGGATTTGTAATGGGCATTGCCCTTGCCGCCGTCGCCGCCCTTCAGAAACAGCAGCCGCTGCCCGGCAACCGTCAGGTCGGCGAGCAGGGTTCGCTCGTCGTCGTCGGCGCGGATTTCCGTGCCCACCGGCACCGGAATCACCAGCGTCTTGCCGGCGGCGCCATGGCGATTGGTGCCCATGCCACCCTGCCCGCGCTCGGCGCGGAAATGCTGGGCATAGCGAAAGTCGATCAAGGTGTTGAGGCCGGGCGCGGCTTCGAAGCAGATATCGCCGCCACGGCCGCCGTCGCCGCCGTTCGGTCCGCCGAATTCGACGAATTTCTCGCGGCGGAAACTGACGCAGCCATTGCCGCCCCAGCCGGAGCGCAGGTGAATCTTGGCCTGGTCGAGGAACATCATGGCAATGCCGTTTTTAACCTCCGATCGGGGGAAAGGCTCAGCTTATCGTGCAGATAGCGATCTGTAATTAACCGTTCACGTAGCGAACCCCAGCTTCCTTCCGGTATGCGCCATGTGGTCGCGCATATGTGTAAAGGAGTTCGATTATGTTCAAGCAAAGCCTCATTGCCGCCGGCCTCGGCCTTGCCTTCGCCAGTGCCGCTGTCGCTGCCCAGCCGGCGCCGCCGCAGGTGCCGGAAGCGCCCGCCCCCGCCCCCGCCCCCGCCCCCGACGCCGGCGCCACCATGCCGGGCGCGCCGCAGGGACCGGCGACAACGGCGCCGCGCGCTGGCAGCGATGCCGCTGACAGCGACCGGCAGCGGAACGACAACGCCACCAACGCCGACGAGGAAAAGGCCGGCAAGGAAGACGCCGAGCGGAGCGGGCAGGAGTAAGTTCGCGCCGCCGGTATCGGAAAGGCCGGGGCAAACGCCCCGGCCTTTTTTTCGCGCGCCGCCGCCCGCATCGAAACGGCCGGGAAAGAAGCCGGATATTGCGCGCTCGGCAGAACAGGCGCGGAAACGCGGCCGCGCGCGCCGGATTGCGGCGCGCACCATCGAAGCGTCAAAGACAGGCTGAAGCATGGCATCCTTGCCGCCGCCGGGCTCGCGCCCGCAGGCGGAGCAGCCTTCGCCGCGCCGAAAGCGCCGGCCGCCGCAAAGAAACAGGCGGCCCCGACGGACAAAGGAAAAGGCCGGAGGCGAACGCCGCGGCCTTTTTCATGCGCCCGCGCCTATTCGGCGGCTTCCGCCACCCGGACGCTGACATATTTCCGGCCCTGCCGGCCATCGTGAAATTCGACGCGGCCATCGGCGGTTGCGAACAATGTGTGATCGCGGCCAAGGCCGACATTGGCGCCGGGGTGCACCCGGGTGCCGCGCTGGCGGATGATGATGTTGCCGGCAATGGCCTGCTGGCCGCCGAACAGCTTGACGCCAAGACGCTTCGAGTGCGAATCGCGGCCGTTCCGCGATGAACCGCCTGCCTTTTTATGTGCCATGGTTTGGTTTCCTTCAGGCGATCGAGAGAATTTTCAGCACCGTCTGGCTCTGGCGGTGCCCGTTCCTGCGGCGATAATTGTGGCGGCGGCGCTTCTTGAAGATGATCACCTTCTCGCCACGGTTCTGGGCGACGATCTCGGCCTTCACCTTCAGCTTGCCGGCGTCCTGCAACTGGCCGCCTTCCGACACCAGCAGCACGTCCTCGAGGGCGATTTCCGCCCCGGCTTCGCCTTCAAGGCGCTCGACCGTGATGCGATCGCCGGCCGCGACCCGATATTGCTTGCCGCCCGTGCGTACCACCGCGAACATCGTCAATTCCTTATCTCGAACAACAGGAAACGCGGCCACTCGCCCAGCAAAGGACAAGGCGCCGCGGAAACAGCGTGGGCCATATGAAGTAGCAGCCCGCTTGTCAACCGGAGACCGTCCGACGGCGGGCATCGAGGCCGTCGCCGGCGCCCCAACGCTTGCCGGATATTGACCGGGGGGGCCGAGCCGTTCAGCCCCCGGCGCCAATCGCGTCCGCGATCAGCTTCCGGCTGTTGTCGATGCCGTAAAGCGCGAAGAACGTGCCCATGCGCGGGCCTTCCGAAGCCCCCAGCAGGGTTTCGTAAAGCGCCCGGAACCAGGCGCGCAGCGGCTGGAAGCCGTGGCGCTTGCCGATTTCATAAACTTCGAACTGGATCGCCTCGGCGTCGGCTTCGGGGTGGGTGCCAAGCCATTGGCCCAGCTCGGCCAGCGCCTCTCGCTCGCGCGCGTCGGGGGGGCGGCGGGCAAGCGTCGGCGCCACCTGGTCGCGGTGGTAGGCGATGGCCGCATCCAGCATTTCCGCAAGGCGCTCATCCCCCTCGGGGTCGCTTTCGGGGGCATAGCGCTTCAAAAATTCGCCAAGCATGGCCCGGTCGGTCGCCCCCGACACCGCCACCAGATTGAGCAGCAGCGCAAAGCCGACCGGCGGCTGATAGGCGGGCGGCGGCCCGCCATGAACATGGAAGGCGGGGTTGCCCAGTTTCTCCTTCGCCGACTGCTTCGGATAGCTTGCGACCGACTGGAAATATTCGTCCATCGCCTTTGGAATCACGCCGAAATACAGCTTCTTCGCCGCCCGCGGCTGCTGATACATATAATAGCTGAGGCTTTCGGGCGGCGCATAGCGCAGCCACTCTTCGATCGAAAGGCCGTTCCCTTTGGTCTTGGAGATCTTCGCCCCTTCGCCATCCAGAAACAGCTCGTAATTGAAGCCTTCGGGCGGGCGGGCGCCCAGCACCCGGGCGATTTTCGACGACAGCTTCACCGAATCAATGAGGTCTTTTCCGGCCATCTCGTAATCGACTCCAAGCGCCACCCAGCGCATCGCCCAGTCGGCTTTCCATTGCAGCTTGCAATGGCCGCCGGTCACCGGAACCGTCACCGTCTCGCCGCTGTCGGGGTCTTCATAGCGGATGGTGCCG
>CAYYGQ010000043.1:5955-12219 GCA_964471485.1 uncultured Sandaracinobacter sp.
CCGGACTGCCAGCATTCACGGAACCGCGCATGGGCCACGTCGCGCGCCAGAATCGGCACCTGCAACACCTTGCCCGTGGTCGGGCTGATGGGCAGGAACGGCGCATAGGTGGCCTGCCGCTCGGCGCGGAGCGACGGCAGCATCACCGCCATCACCTCGTCATATTGTTCGAGAATCCGCAGCAGCACGGCGTCGAACGCCCCGGCCCGGTACATGTCGGTCGACGAGCGGAACTCATAGTCGAAGCCGAAGCTGTCGAGGAAACCGCGCAACCGGGCATTGTTGTGGGCGCCGAAACTGTCGTGGGTGCCGAAGGGATCGGGCACCTCGGTCAGCGGCAGGTCGAGGGCGGCCTTCAGCAATTGCTGGTTGGGCAGATGCGGCGGCACTTTCCGCATGCCGTCCATGTCGTCCGAAAAGGCGACGAGGTGCGTCGGCACGTCGGGGCACAGCAACTGGAAGGCGCGGCGCACCATGGTGGTGCGCGCCACTTCGCCGAAGGTGCCGATGTGCGGCAGGCCGGACGGGCCATAGCCGGTTTCGAACAATACGCCTTTTTCCGGGAAGCCGCCGGAATAGCGCTCGACCAGCTTTCGCGCTTCCTCGAAAGGCCACGCCTTGCTTGTTCTGGCTTCCTCGCGCAGGGAATTGCGGTCGGCGGCGGAAAGGGTTTGCAGTCCGGTGTGCATGGATGCCTCTTTGCCAATTCCAGCGCTGGTCGCAAGCCATGCCGGCATCTGGCGCGCCGACGAAGCCGGCGAAACCGGCGCCATTTCCCGTGGCGAGGCCAGCCGGCGCCTCGCCGAAACCCCGCATCTGCTGCTGGGGGCGCCGCAACTGGCGACGCGCCTTGGCCTTGCCGAGGCCAGCGGCCTCGATCTGCTCGAACTCTGGGCTTTCGTGCATCCGGCGCGCTTTCTGGTGCCCTCGATGATCGGCCTTGCCGGCGCACTTTCCATCGAGGCGCCGGCCTCGGGCGAGGGGGAAGCGCGCTTCCTGCAACGGGCGGCGAAGCTGCTGCTGGAGACCGTCTCGACAAGCGGCTGGGCGGCCCGCGCCGGGGCCGCCGAATCGCTGGCCCGCCTGCACCGCCACGGCTGGCCCTGGGCCTCGCTGCTGCACGAGCGGCTGGCCGCCGGCAGCGCCGCCCCCTCCATCTTCGAGGCCCTCCCCGAATGGCGGGAAGCCGAACCGCGCGCCGCGCCGCTGCTGGTGGAGCTGACCGACGCCATGGTCGAGGAACGACTCGCCGCTCTTGCCGGCAAGGCGCGCCCGCCCCGCCCCGGCCAGCAGGCCTATGCAAGGGCGGCGCTGGCCGCCTTCCAGCCCCGGCAATCGAAAGACGGGCCGAATCTGGTCGTTGCCGAGGCCGGCACCGGCACCGGAAAAACCCTCGGCTATCTGGCGCCCGCCAGCCTCTACGCCGAGAAAACCGGCGGCGCCGTCTGGCTTTCCACCTACACCAGGGCGCTGCAACGGCAGTTGCGGGCGGAAACCGGCCGCAGCCTGCCGGGGCCGACCGCCGCCGGCGGCATCGTCGTCCGCAAGGGGCGGGAAAATTATCTTTGCCTCCTTAACCTCGAAGACGCGCTTCAGGGCGGCTTCACCGGGCGCGCCGCCAGCTTTGCCGAACTGGTGGCACGCTGGGCGCGCTTCAGCCGCGACGGCGACATGGTGGGCGGCGACCTGCCCGGCTGGCTTTCCGCGCTGTTCCGCAACCGCAGCGCCCTCCCCGCCCTCACCGACCGGCGCGGCGAATGCATCCACGCCGCCTGCCCGCATTACCGTCGCTGCTTCATCGAACGCTCCATCCGCGACAGCGCCAAAGCCTCGCTGGTGGTGGCGAACCACGCCCTCGTCATGGCCAACGCCGTCCGCGAGCGCGGCGAAAGCCGGCAGTTGCAGCGCATCGTCTTCGACGAGGGCCACCATCTGCACCACGCCGCCGACAGCGCCTTTTCGCTGCTGTTTTCGGGCAGCGAGGCGATCGAACTGCGCCGCTGGCTGCTGGGACCGGAAACCCCGCGCCGCCGCGCCGGGCGAAGGCGGGGGCTTGCCGCCCGGCTGTCCGAAATCCTCTCGGGCGACGGGGAAACCAGCGCCCTGCTGGACGGCCTGCTGCACGAGGCGGGCGCGCTTCCCGCGACAGGCTGGCTGGCGCGGCTTGCCGCCGACGCGCCGGCCGGGCCGCTCGAAGCGCTGTTCTCGGCCATCCGCGCCCATGTGCTGACCAACGCCGAAGGCGAGGAACGCGGCTTCAGCCTGGAATGCGCCATCGCCGGCCTGCCGCCGGGCCTGCCGGAAGCCACAGATGCCGCCGCGGCGGCGCTGGCGCGGCTGTCGCGCTCGATGCGGGCCTTGCGCGCCCGCCTGCTCGCCCCCGCCGACGAGCGGCCGGAATGGCTTGACCAGCCGGGGCTTGCCCGGGTGGCGGCGGGCGGCGAGGGGCTGGCGCTGCGGCTCGACCTGGTCGGCGCCTGGGAGCGGCTGCTGGCGCGGGTGACGGCGGACGCCGAGGAAGGCTTCGTCGACTGGCTGCAACTGTCGCGCGCCGAAGGCCGCGAAGTGGATTGCGGCATCGAGCGCCACTTCCTCGATCCGATGCAGCCGCTGGCCGAGGCGGTGCTGACCCCGGCGCACGGCGTCCTCGTCACTTCGGCAACGCTTAGCGATCCGCCGGAAGCCGCCGCCGGCGCCGCGCATCTGGCCACGCCCGCCCATGTCTTCCGCGCCGAAAGCCCGTTCCGCTACGCCGAGCAGGCGCGCATCTGGATCGCCACCGATGTCGACCGCCGCCACATGGCCTCGCTTGCCCACGCCTATGCGGCGCTGGTCGAGGCGGCCGGTGGCGGCACCCTCGGCCTGTTCACGGCGATTTCGCGCCTGCGCGCCGTGCACGCCCGCCTCGCCGACCGGCTGGCGCGGGCGGGCCTGCCGCTCTACGCCCAGCATGTCGACGCCGTCGACACCGGCACCCTCGTCGACCTGTTCCGCGCCGACCCGAAGGCAAGCCTGTTTGGAACGGACGCGCTTCGGGACGGCATTGATGTGCCGGGGGATTCGCTCCGCCTTATCGTCTTCGAGGGGGTGCCCTGGTCACGGCCGACCATCCTGCACATGGCGCGGAAAAACGCCTTTGGCGGCGGCCTTTACGAAGACATGCTGGTGCGACAGCGGCTTCGGCAGGCCTTCGGCCGCCTCATCCGCAACGAACGGGATCGCGGCGGCTTCGTGCTGCTCGGGCCTGCCGTGCCGTCGCGCCTGCTTTCGGCCTTCCCGCCCGAGGTGCCGGTGCATCGCCTGCCGCTCATGCAGGTGGCCGCCGAAGCGCGCGCTTTCCTCGCCGGCGCCTTTTCGCATCGGCATTGCGAAGCGCCGCCCTCTCCCCTAGAAACGGGCCGAGGAGAAAGCGCCCGCCAATGAAGCTGCTGAGCCTGTTGCGCCACGCCAAGTCGGACTGGGACGACCGCGTCGAGCCGGATTTCGAACGCCCCCTGAACGACCGTGGCATTCGCGCCGCCAGACGGATGGGCGAATGGCTGAAAGCGCAGCATCTCTTCTTCGATCATGTGCTGGCGTCGCCGGCGCTTCGGGTGCGGCGCACCATTGAAGGGGTGGAAACCGGCCTTGGCCGCGGTCTCGACTGCCGCTTCGACCGCCACATGTATCTGGCCTCGGTCGCCACCCTCCTCGATCTGGTGCACGATGTGCCGGATTCGACCGGCCATCTGCTGCTGATCGGCCACAGCCCGGGAATGGAGGATCTGCTGCTCGGTCTCAGCCGCGGCGACCCGTCTTCGCTCCGCGCCGAGGTGGCCGTCAAATATCCAACCGCAACCTATGCCCGCCTCCGCCTGCCGGTGGCGGGCTGGCGGGAAGTGCGCGAAGGCATCCCCGGCCGCCTCGAAACATTCGTCCGCCCGCGCGATCTCGACCCGGCGCTCGGCCCCGATCGCTGACCTTCCCCAACACCGGGCCAACACCGGACCAACACAGGGCACGGTCGCACCGGGTGGCTGGGAGCGGGATGGAACAGCCCTGAAAAGCCCATGCAGGCGCTTTTCCAAACAGACTCTGAATCCGGCGGCGGAACCGGGGGGCGAAACCGCCGATGCTCTTGCCCTTCCCCCCCTACCCTCGCTAGGCAGCAGCCATGGTGTCCGACGCCCCCTTGCGCTTGCTGATCCGGCTCGGCGCCTCCGCGATCGGCCTGCTGGCCGCCCTCGGCCGCCTCACGCTCTTCAGCCTGCGCGGTCTCCGCGCCGTCGTCTCCCTGCCCTTCTATGCGGCGCGTCTCGTCGAGCAGATGGCGCGCATCGGCTGGTTCTCGCTTCCGGTCGTCGGCCTCACCGCGCTGTTCACCGGGGCGGCGCTCGCCCAGCAAATCTATGTCGGCGGCCAGCGCTTTTCCGCCGAATCGACGGTGCCCGCCATCACCGTCATCGGCATGGTGCGCGAACTTGGCCCGGTGCTGGCGGGGCTGATGGTGGCCGGCCGGGTGTCGTCGGCGATGGCCGCCGAACTCGCCACCATGCGGGTGACGGAACAGTTGGACGCCATGGTCACGCTCCGCACCGATCCATGGCGCTATCTGGTGGCGCCGCGCCTGCTGGCGTCGACGCTGATGCTGCCGTTTCTGGTGCTGGTGGCCGACATCATCGGCGTTCTTGGCGGCTATGCGCTGTCCGTCGGCCGTCTTGGCTTCAACGGCGCCACCTATCTCGAAACCACCCTGCGCTATCTCGAAACCAGCGATGTCGTCTCCAGCCTGGTGAAGGCGGCCGTCTTCGGCTTCGTCATCGCCCTGGCCGGCTGCTACCACGGCTTCCACTCGTCGGGCGGCGCCGCCGGCGTGGGGCGCGCCACCACTGCGGCCGTCGTCACCTCCTTCATCCTCATCCTGCTGTTCAACCTCGCCATCACCGTGCTGGTGTTCGGCACATGAGCGCCTTCTTCACCATCGACGGCCTCGAAAAGTCCTTCGGCCCGAAACAGGTGCTGCGGGGCGTCGGCCTGACGGTGGCGCGCGGCGAAAGCCTCGTCATCATCGGCGGCTCGGGCAGCGGCAAGTCGGTCACTCTGAAGTGCATCCTCGGCCTCGTCCGCGCCGACCGCGGCTCGATCCGCCTCGACGGCACGGAACTGGTCGGCGCCTCCGGCCGCACGCTCGAAGAAGCGAGGGGGCGCTTCGGCATGCTGTTCCAGAACGGCGCCCTGTTCGACAGCCTGCCGGTCTGGCAGAATGTCACCTTCGCGCTGACGCGCGGCCGCACCGGCCGCAAGGCAGAGATGCGCGCCCTCGCCATCGAACTGCTGGCGAAAGTCGATCTTGAACCGCGGGTGGCCGACCTGCTGCCGGCCTCGCTTTCGGGCGGCATGCAGAAGCGGGTGGGGCTGGCGCGCGCCATCGCCGCCCGTCCCGACATGCTGCTGTTCGACGAGCCAACCGCCGGGCTTGACCCGATCCGCTCCAATGTCATCAACGCCCTCATCCGCGACCAGGTGACGGCGCTTGGCGCCACCGCCATCACCATCACCCACGACATGGAATCGGCGCGCTTCATCGCCGACCGCATCGCCATGCTGCACGAGGGCCGCATCCTCTGGGAGGGCAGCGTCGAGCAACTGGAACGCAGCGGCAACCCCTATGTCGAGCAGTTCGTGCACGGCGGCCGGAAAAACCCGATCGGAACCGCCACGAACGGCTGAGCGGCCGTTACAATTCTTGACAACCAAAGGCCCCGGAACATGGCATGATCCAACCCGCGCGCCTGCGGTCCCTTGCCGGCCCGGGCGCGCAAAAGGGTTGGAAACCATGGTCGAGAACACACCCGACGGCGCACTGCCGAACGGCACCATCTTCTGGATTGCGCTGCTGCTCGGCTTTGCCGGCGGCTTCGCCTGGGTTGCTTTGTAGGGGTCGCTTTCCAGGGGCCGCCTTCTAGCGCCACCTTCTAGCGCTCCTGCTGCTCCGCCCGCTGCGGCGGCGCATCCTGCCGTTCCGCTTCCGCCGCCTGCAACGCCCAGAGCGAGGCATAAAGCCCACCCTGCCGCAGCAGTTGGGCGTGGTGGCCGCGCTCGACGATTCGCCCCTGTTCCATCACCAGAATCTGGTCGGAATCGACCACGGTCGACAGGCGGTGGGCGATCACCAGACTGGTCCGCCCGGCTTCCGCCGCCTCCAGCGCGTCCTGAATGCCGGCCTCGGTCGCGCTGTCGAGCGCGCTGGTCGCTTCGTCGAGGATGAGGATGGGCGGATTCTTC
>CAYYGQ010000044.1:0-12215 GCA_964471485.1 uncultured Sandaracinobacter sp.
CACTTCCGCCGGGTTCAGCCTGAGGTCGATTTCCTCGGGCAGCAGGCCGACCACCGGGCGCACTTCGAAGCCGGTGCCGGTGCGATAGGGGTCGGAGAGGCCCAGCACTTCGATCGTGGCCGGGTTCAGCCCCACTTCCTCTCTGGCTTCCCGGAGGGCGGCGGCCACCGGCCCCTGGTCGGTGCGGTCGATGCGGCCGCCCGGAAACGCCACCTGGCCCGGATGCTTTTTCAGATTGTGGGTGCGCGTCGTCAGCAGCAGTTCCGGTTGCGCCAGCGGCAGGATCGGCACCAGCACCGCCGCCGGCACCAGCCGCGCCGGCGGCAGCGGGCTGTCGTCGCCGGAAAGTGTCGGTTTTGCCGGCCGTTGCAGGCCGAAGCGGATCTGGTCAACCAGCGAAGGCAAAGAAAACTCCCCCGCTCCAGAGGCCGATTTCGCCGCCCTGGCGCTGCTGTTCGGCGATGGCGAGGTCGGCCAGCTGGTAATAGACTGGCCGGTTGATGCGCGCCAGCAATGGCCGCTCGATGTGCCCACGCACATGCAGCGCCGGGTCCGGGCGGCCGTCGGCAGCCAGGTTCAGATGCAATGGCCGGGTGGCGCCGGCAACGACGAGGTCGCCGGTCGAAAGGCGAAAGGCGAGGGTGCGGCCCTGCCCTTCGCCCTCGCTTTTCAGCTCGACGGCGAGGAAGGGCAGATCTTCCACCGCGATGGCAAGCTTTTCCACCGGCGTGACCAGCACATGGCTGCCGTCTTCCTCGCGGCGAAGGATGGTCGAGAACAGCTTCACCAGTTCCGGCCGCCGGATCGGCCGGCCCATGTGGAACCAGCTGCCGTCGCGGGCGATCCGCATGTCGCTGTCGCCGCAATGCGCCGGATGCCACTGCTCGACCGGCGGCAGCCGCTGCGCCGCCGCTTCGCGGACGAGATCGGCGAGCGGGGTGTCGGCGAGATCGAAGCTGTTCCGGGCGCTGCTCATGGCCTTCGACATGACCCGGCCGCTTGCCCGGCGTCAAGCTTCGGCTCAGGCGGCCGAGCGCGCCGCCTTGTCGGTGCCGGAGGCCACCAGCGTCGCCGCGCCGGCGAAGCGCTGCGGTGCCCTTGCCCGGAGCAGCAGCCGGTCGCGGTCCACCGGGCCGGGCATGGCCCAGCCGCCGCTGTAGCGCGCGGAAAAGCCCCAGCGGCCATAATAGGGTTCGTCGCCGATCAGCATCACCGGCAGATGCCGCCGGTCGAGGGCGTCGAGCGCCCGGTCCATCAGTTGCGAGCCGATGCCGCGGTCGCGCCAGTCGGGGTGGGTGGCGATGGGGCCAAGCATGGCCATGCGCCGCGTCCGCCGGCCCTGCCGCCACAGCAGTTCCCAGCATTCGACGCTGCCGACGAGGACGCCGTCGATGCGGGCAAGAAAGCTGGCGTCGTCGATGCGCCGGGCGCCACGCCGCAGCAGCGAGGCGGTGCGCTTCTGCCGCGCCGGCCCGAAGCCGAGGTCGAGCAGCGCTTCGACTTCGGGGCGGGCGGACTCGGAATGGGGCAGAAAGTCGGGGGAAAGGCTCATGCGGCAGAAACCATCTTCGAAACGCCGGATCGGCAGGAGTTGGGGATGGGATTGGGGAAGGCGGTTCCGCCTTCGTCGAGTGGCCGCCAGCCACCCGCCCGCCGCGCCGCCATGGCCTGATGCCGATGGCGCACGGCGGTCAGCCGCGTCGGGCGCTTCGGAAAAACCGGGTCAGGGCAGCGACGTTCCGCATGGTGCGGTCGATATAGGGCAGGCCGGGCGGAAAGAAAAGATCCGCCGTCTAGACGGCCCTGTCTTCCGGGCTGTCTTCCGGGCCGGAATCGTCCGTGTCGGGGCGGTCGATCCAGCGGGCGCCATGCTCTTCGGCCAGCGCCGCGACACCGAGGCCGTCGACGATCTGCTCGAAGCGGAGACGATCCTCGCCCTCGTCCTTGAGGCGCCACGACAGCGTCATCTGCCTGGCGACGAAGCTGATCTCGGTGGCGCTGGCGCGCATTTCGGCGCCGAACAGCATCGCTTCGGCGATGATGCGGTCGCCAAGCCACACCAGCGCCCTGCGGTTGGTGAGCATGTAGCGCGCCCGCGCCCGCGCCCCCGAGCGCAGCCACACCGGAACGCCGATGATGAGCAGGGTGCCCACCAGCATGACGAGGATGAGCGGCAGCGCGCTTGCGTCCGGCCGGCCGGCAAAGTCCGAGCCGGCGAAATGCGGGGTGATCAGCTCGACGGCAAGCGCCGACAACAGCCCCAGCAACAGCAGGACGCCGGCCAGTTCCATCAGTTTCCGCGCCATCATGCGCGGCCGCCCTTCCCAGAGGATGGTTTCCCCTTCGCCGGGGGCGAGGGGGATTCCCATGCGCTGGCGCGCCACCGCGAGGCTTTCGGCCGCTTCGGCGCCCTTGCTGGCCATGCGTGCCCGGTTCCCGCGCCGAATCAGCGTTCGACGGTGACGGCGATGCCCATGCCGCCGCCGATGCAGAGCGTCGCCAGCCCCTTCTTCGAGTCGCGGCGGCGCATTTCGTGCAGCAGCGTCACCAGGATGCGGGCGCCGGAAGCGCCGATCGGGTGGCCAAGGGCGATGGCGCCGCCGTTGACGTTGACGATGTCGGGGTTGAACTCCAGCTCGCGGTTGACGGCGAGCGCCTGCGCCGCAAACGCTTCGTTGGCTTCGATGAGGTCGAGGTCGCCCACTTTCCAGCCGGCCTTTTCAAGGGCGCGCTTCGACGAGGGGATCGGCCCCAGGCCCATATAGGCGGGGTCGACCCCGCAGGAGGCCCAGCTTTTCACCGTCGCCAGCACCGGGGCGCCGCGCCGCGAAGCCTCTTCGGCCGACATCAGCACCAGCGCCGCCGCGCCGTCGTTCAGGCCCGAGGCGTTCCCGGCCGTCACCGAGCCGTCTTTCCGGAAGGCGGGCTTCAGCCTGGCCATGGCTTCGACCGTGGCGCCGTCGCGGATATATTCGTCGGTGTCGATCACGGTGTCGCCCTTGCGGCCCTTCACCGTGAAGGGCAGGATTTCGTCCTTGAAGCGGCCGGCGTTGCGGGCGTTTTCCGCCTTGTTCTGCGAAGCGCAGGCGAACGCGTCCTGGGCCTCGCGGCTGATCTGGTAGCGTTCGGCGATGTTTTCCGCCGTGTTGCCCATGTGATAGCCGTTGAAGGCATCCCACAAGCCGTCCTTGATCATGGTGTCGAGCAGTTCGAGCGAACCCATTTTCTGCCCCGGCCGCAGCAGTTGCGCGTGCGGGGCGATCGACATGTTTTCCTGCCCGCCGGCCACCATGATGCGGGCGTCGCCGGTCTGGATGGCCTGCATGGCGAGCGCCACCGAGCGCAGGCCCGAGCCGCAAAGCTGGTTGACGCCCCAAGCCGGCACTTCCTTCGGCACGCCGGCGGCCATCGACGCCTGCCGCGCCGGGTTCTGCCCCTGGCCGGCGGTGAGGATCTGCCCGAGGATCACTTCGTCGACCTCGGCGGCCTCCACCTTCGAGTCGGCCAGCACCGTCTTGATGGCGGCGGCGCCCAGTTGGTGGGCCGGGGTGGAGGCGAAGCCACCGAGAAAGCTGCCGACGGCGGTGCGCCTTGCCGCCGTGATCACGACTTCGGCCATGTGCGTTCCTTTCGAATGTTCATTTTCTGACCGGCTTTCTCTAGCGCCCGTGCAGCCAGTTTGAAAGCGGCTGCCACAACTGCTGTTCCGCCCTGGAGCCGATGATCATGCCGACATGGCCGGAATCGAGATCGAGATAGCGGGCGCCGGGGCTGCGAATCCGCACCGCCGGCGGCACGATACGGTCGTTGCTGGCGCTGATGTCGAGGATTGGCGCCGTCAGCCGTTCGGGGGCGATGCGCTGCCCGCGCACGCGCCAGCGGCCGGCGCCGAAGCGGTCGGCGGCGAAACCGTGCAGGAACAGGTCGCGCGCCGCCGCCAGCGGGACGGGAGAGCCGCTTCCGGCCCAGTCCTCGACGGCCGCGAACATGGGAAAGGCCGGGTCGTCATGGTCCCTTGCGGCCAGGGCTTTGAATTTCGCCGCGATTCCCTCCTCGTCGAGCGACCAGAACAGCGGATTCAAGAGCGGGATCGGCACCGCGCCCAGCAGGCGGGAAAGCGGCTCGATCCTGCTCCAGCAAAGGGCGGCGTCGGTTCGCGCCTGCTCCGGGAAAGCGGAAAAATGCCAGGGGGTGGCGATCAGCGCCAGCCGCGACAGCCGGGCGCCAAGCAGTTGCCCGGCGGCGATCGAGAGCGTACCGCCGAGGCAGTAGCCGGCGAGGCTGATCGGCCCTTCGATGCGGTCCAGCAGCGGCAGCAGCCGCGCCGACACCAGCCCGGCGAGGCCGAGCCGGCGTTCGGCGGCGCCCATGGCGCCCCAGTCGACCAGCAGCGCGCGGTGCCCTTGGCTGGCCAGATGGCGCAGCAGCGACCGCTCCGCCGCAAGATCGAGAATGCGGTGCGAATTGATGATCGACGGCACGACCACCAGAGTCGCCGCGGCGCTTTCTCCGGTCTTCGCCGTGGCGAGAAGCCGCACCCCGCCGAACCGGGCGATTTCGCTGAGCGGCGGCGGCGGCAGGGTGGCGGCGGCCTGATAGCGCCGCAGCCCTTCGAGCGCGGCGGTGAAGCCGGCGCTGCCATGGCCGAGCCGCCGCGCCAGCAGCGCCAGGAACAGCGGCAGCGGATGGGGACCGCGCATTTCAGCCGCGGTTTTCCAGGCGGGGCGACGGTTTTCGTGGCGTTTGCCGGTTCATGCTGCACATGCTAAACGCAGAACATCCCCACCATTCCTGTCGATGAACTGGACCGTCATGCCAAGCCCCAGCAACGAAGCCGCCACCGAAACCGACCCTGTCATCATCAAGAAATACGCCAACCGCCGCCTCTACGATACCGGAAGTTCCAGCTATATCACGCTCGAACATCTGTCGGAGATGACCCGTGCCGGCAAGGAGTTCAAGGTGGTGGACGCCAAGAGCGGCGCCGACATCACCCACAGCATCCTGACGCAGATCATCGTCGAGGAAGAAGGCCGTGCCGGCGCCACCCTGCTTCCGGTCAGCTTTCTGCGTCAGTTGATCGCCATGTACGGCGACCAGATGCAGTCGATGGTGCCGCATTATCTGGAAGCGTCGATGGAGGCGTTCCGCCGCAACCAGGAACAGGCGCGCTCGGCGATGCTGGGCATGATGGGCGGCGGCGCCAATCCGTTCGAGGCGCTGGCGCGGCAGAACATGGCCATGCTGAAGGCGGCGACCGGCCTGTTCGGGCAGGCCGCCGGCCCGGCGCCGGGCGAAGCCCCGACTCCGGGCGAAGAGGCGGCCACCGACGATGTGAAGGCGCTGAAAGCGCAGCTGGCCGCCCTTCAGGCCAGGATCGACAAGATGTCCGGCGAAACGTCCGGCGAATAGCCGCGATGGCGCGGGCGGATCTGGGCGAACTGCCGGCGGCCGTCGTCAGCACCGACGCCGCGGATCTGGCGCCGCACCTTGTCGGCTGGCGCGGCGCGAAACATGGCTCGGCCATTGCCCTGCTGCGCCCGCGCGACACCGGCGAAGTGCAGGAGATCGTGCGCTGGGCGGGGCGGCACGGCGTGGCGCTGGTGCCGCAGGGCGGCAACACCGGTCTCGTCGGCGGCGGTATCCCGGAGGGCGGGCCGAACACGGGTGGGCGCCCTTCGGTGGTGCTGTCGATGCAGCGCATGAACCGGGTGCTGTCGGTCGACCGGCACGGGCTTTCGCTGCTGGCCGAGGCCGGCGCCATTCTCGATACCGTGCACGGGGCGGCCGAGGAAGCCGGCTGCCGTTTTCCGCTGTCGCTTGGTTCGCGCGGCAGCGCCACGGTCGGCGGCCTCGTCTCCACCAACGCCGGCGGCGTCCAGGTGTTGCGCCACGGGCCGATGCGAAGCCTGGTGCTTGGGCTTGAGGCGGTGCTGGCGGACGGCGCCGTGCTGAACCAGGTCTCGGCGCTCCGCAAGGACAATACGGGCTATGATCTGAAGCAGTTGCTGATCGGGGCGGAGGGCACGCTCGGCATCGTCACCCGCGTCGCCCTCAGGCTGGCGCCGGCGCTTGCGGTTTCCACCGTCGCCTGGGCGGCGGTGCCGACGGCCGATGCGGCGCTGCTGCTGCTGTCGCGTCTTAGGGCCGGTCTTGGCGAGCGCATCGAAAGTTTCGAACTGATCTCGAAGGAGGCGCTCGATCTGGTGCTGGAGAAGTTGCCGGGAACGCGGCCGCCGCTGCCGGCGACGAGCGCGTTTCATGTGCTGATCGAGGCGGAAAGCCCGAGGGACGCCGTGGAGACGCTGCTGGCCTCTTCGCTCGGCGCCGGCGAGGCGACGGACGCCGTCCTTGCGCTGTCGGGCGCGCAGGCGAAGGAATTCTGGGCCTTGCGCGAGAATATCGCTGTCGCCGAGCGGCTGGAAGGGGTGGCGGTGAAGAACGACGTCGCCGTTCCCGTCGATCGGGTGGCCGAGTTCGATCGCCGCGCCCGCGCGCTGTTCGGGCGGCTTCAGGCCGAGGCCCGGCCGATCGTCTTCGGCCATCTGGGCGACGGCAATCTGCACTGGAACCTACGGCCGCCGGCGGGCGTGGATTCCGGCCCGTGGGTGGAAACCCACGGCGACGGGGTGCGCCGGGCGCTGCACGATCTGGTGGTGGAATTTCACGGCTCGATTTCGGCCGAGCACGGCATCGGCACGCTGAAGGCCGCCGAACTCGCCCGCCTCGGCGACCCCGGCAAACTTGCCGCCATGCGGGCGGTGAAGGCGGCGCTGGACCCGGCGGGGCTTATGAATCCGGGCAAGCTGTTCGTCTGAGCAGCGCTCGTTGCTTGCGTCGCCCCGCCAACGAGGCTAGAGCGCGGGTCTCGTTGCGTCCGGGGGATGGGCGCATCTGCACCAGATCAGGAAAGACCAGATGGCCAGTCAACCCGCCGCGCAGTTGCCGCTTTTCTACGACAATCTCGTTCCGCTGTCGTCCGAAGTCCATGCCGGCTGGGGTGTCGTCGAGCGGACGGAGCTGAAGTTCACCAAAAGCAGCCACGCCATTCCGATCACCGTCGATGAATTCGTCTCGGCGCAGCGCTTCTTTCCGATCGTCTTCACCGATGGCGACGATCCGGTGCCGCTGGCCCTCGTCGGGCTGAAGGAAAACGAGAATCTGTTCGTCGACGACGACGGCAAGTGGCTGCCCGATACCTATATTCCGGCCTATGTGCGCCGCCATCCGTTCATGCTGGCCCGTCTGGGGCCGGACGCCGACGTGCTTAGCCTGGTGTTCGACGACAAGGCCGGCATGCTGACCCCGGAGGCCGAGAACAAATTGTTCGACGCCGACAAGAAGCCGACGGAAACCACCAACAACATCATGCAGTTCTGCGAGAATTTCGAGCAGGCCATCGCCCGCACCAAAAGCTTCATGGACGAGTTGAAAAAGCTCGACCTGCTGATGGACGGCCAGGCGCAGATCCAGAACCCCGGCATGGAGCAGCCGGCCACCTTCGCCGGTTTCCGCATGCTAGACGAGAAGAAATTGCAGAATCTGCGCGGCGACCAGGCGCGCAAGATGGTGCAGAACGGCATGCTGGGCCTGATCTACGCCCATCTGTTCTCGCTGTCGCAGATGCGCGAGCTGTTCGCGCGCATGAACCCGCAAGCCGCCGCCTAGCGCCCGCGCCTTTCCCCGGCGACCCGCCGTTTTCCGCCCCCGGCGCCAGGCCATGGCGGCGGGGGTTGTTGCGCTGGCGCGCGTGTTGCCGTGGTTGAAGAGGGGATGAAGAAGGGCTGAAGAAGGCCCGAGCCGCATTCAACCCCCGCATTCAACCCCCGCCATGGCTTGACCGCGCCGGTCCCCCGCTTCAATACCCCTTTGACGGGAGGCCTGATGACCACGGCGGAAAACTTGTCGGATCTGAGTTTCGAAGCCGCCTTGCAGCGGCTCGAGGGAATCGTGAAGCAACTGGAATCGGGCGATGCGCCGCTCGAAGAGGCGATCCACCTCTACGAAGAGGCGCAGAAGCTGCGCGCCCACTGCGAAGCGAAATTGTCGTCGGCCGAGGCGCGGATCGCGAAACTGCAACTCGATTCCGAGGGGCAGCCCGTGGCCGAGACGCCGTTTCCCGGCTAGCAGCGGACGTGATGCAAGCCAGCCAGATCCTGCGACCGGCGCTCGACGCCATCGGCGCCCAGATCGACGCCCGCTTCGAGCGGCTGCTGCCGGTGCCGGACGATGCGCGCGCACCGCTCTACCAGGCGATGCGCCACGCCGTTATCGGCGGCGGCAAGCGGATGCGGCCGCTGCTGGTGGTGGCGGCGAGCGATCTTTTCCATGTCGACCGCGAGCGCGCCATGCGCGTCGCCCTCGTCATCGAGGCGGTGCACAGCTACAGCCTGGTTCACGACGATCTGCCGGCGATGGACGACGACGATATGCGCCGCGGCAAGCCGACCGTGCACCGCCAGTTCGGCGAGGCGGTGGCGGTGCTGACCGGCGACAGCCTGCTTGCGCTCGCCTTCGAGCTGCTGGCCGACGAGGCGACGCACGAGGATCCCTTCGTCCGCTGCGAGCTGGTGGCGGCGCTGGCGCGCGCTTCCGGCCCCACCGGCATGGCCGGCGGGCAGATGATGGATCTGGCCGCCGAAACCGGGCGCTTCGATCTCGATGTCACCACCCATCTGCAACAGTTGAAGACCGGCGCCCTCATCGGCTTTGCCGTCGAGGCCGGCGCCATCATGGGCAAGGTGGGCGTGCAGACGCGCCTCAAGCTCAGAGGCTATGCCCGCGACCTTGGCCTTGCCTTCCAGATCGCCGACGACCTGCTCGATGTCGAGGGCGACCCCGATGTCGCCGGCAAGGCGTTGCAGAAGGACCGGGCGGCGGGGAAGTCCACCTTCGTTTCGCTGCTGGGGATCGAGCGCGCCAGAAGCCGCGCCGAAATGCTGATCGACCAGGCCATCCATCATCTGCAAGGCTTCGGCCCCGAGGCCGACCTGCTTCGCGCCATCGCCCACTTCACCATCGAACGGGATCGCTGACATGCGTATCGGAGTTTACCCCGGCACCTTCGACCCAATCACCCTCGGCCATATGGACATCATCCGGCGCGGCGCCAAACTGGTGGACCGGCTGGTGATCGGCGTCGCCACCAATCCGTCGAAGTCGCCGCTGTTCACGCTTGAGGAGCGCGTCGCCCAGGTGCGGCGTGAAACCGCGTCGATCGGCCATGTCGAGGCAGTGCCGTTCGACGCCCTTCTCATGCATTTCGCCGAAGAGCAGGGCGCCAGCATCATCATCCGCGGCCTTCGCGCCGTCGCCGACTTCGAATACGAGTTCCAGATGGCCGGTATGAACCAGCAGCTGAACCCTGGAATCGACACGGTGTTTCTGATGGCGGCGGTGTCGTTGCAGCCGATCGCGTCCCGCCTGGTCAAGGAAATCGCCAGCTATGGCGGCCGCATCGACCAGTTTCTGACCCCGGCGATGGCCGAGGAAGTGCGGGCGCGCGTCGGTCGGCAAAAGCCGTGAAGCGGCTTCCGTTCAGCCGCCCGCAACCCCGCAAGGATATGGCATAGCGCATGAAGCTTCGTTGGTTATTGTCCGCCCTGCTGCTGTTGCTGGCCATGCCGGCCATGGCGCAGCCTGTTCAGCCCCCCGCCGATGCCGACAGCCCCGAGAATCTGTGGCTTCTCGACCTGTCGAGCGGCGGGCGCGTCACCATCCGTCTCCGCCCCGATCTTGCCCCTCAGCATGTGGAACGGATCCGCGAACTGACCCGGCAGGGCTTTTACGACGGCACGGTGTTCCACCGCGTCATCGACGGCTTCATGGCCCAGGGCGGCGACCCCACGGCGACCGGGCAGGGCGGATCGCCGCTGCCGAACCTGAAGGCCGAGTTCAACAGCGCCCCGCACCTGCGCGGCACCGTCGCCATGGCGCGCGCCAATGCGCCCGACAGCGCCAACAGCCAGTTCTTCATCATGTTCCAGCCGATGTTCCGGCTCGACCATAATTACACCGCCTTCGGCCGCGTCGTCAGCGGCATGGAGTGGGTGGATGCCATCGAGCGCGGCGAGCCGCCGGCCAACCCCACGCGAATCCTGCAAGCCTCGATCGCCGCCGACCACAAGCCGCCGCCCGATTTTGCGGCGGCCGTGGTGGCGGCCGGGCCGGCCGAGGATCCGGTGGCGGCGGCGCTGGCGAAGCTGGGCCAGCCCGAGGCGGAAGGAGAGGTAGCGCCCGGCGACGCCGCCGCGCCGCAGCCGGGGAACTGATCCTTCGGATGCGAGTCGACGATTTCGATTTTGCCCTGCCGGAGGAGCGTATCGCCCTTCGCCCGGTTGCCCCACGCGATTCGGCGAAGCTGCTTCGGGTGGCGGCGGACCGCCTGTCCGATCACATCGTCCAGGATCTGCCGGCGCTGCTGCGCGCCGGCGACGTGCTGGTGCTGAACGACACCCGCGTCATCCCGGCGCAGCTTTCCGGCCGGCGCGGCGAGGCGGCGATCGACGCCACGCTGCACCAGCGTCTGGGGCCGTACGAATGGCTGGCCTTCGTCCGCAACGCCCGCCGCCTGCACGCGGGCGATCGCCTTTCCTTCGGCGATTCGTTGCAGGCCATCGTCGAGGAAAAGGGCGAGGGCGGCGAAGTGCGCTTTCGCTTTGAATGCGACGGCCCGCTGGAACTGGCGTTGCAACGGGCCGGCACCATGCCGCTGCCGCCCTATATCGCCCGCAGGCGCGCGGTCGACGCCGCCGACCGCGCCGACTACCAGACGGTTTACGCCGCGCACGACGGCGCCGTCGCCGCCCCCACCGCCGGCCTGCATTTCACCCCCGAATTGCTGGAAGCGTTGGCAAGGGCCGGCGTCGAGCGCGAGACGGTGACGCTGCACGTCGGCGCCGGCACCTTCCTGCCGGTGAAGGCGGACGACACCGACCAGCATAAAATGCACAGCGAATGGGGGCATGTGCCGGACGACGTGTCACAGCGGCTGTTGCGGGCGAAAGGGCGAGGCCAGCGCATCATCCCGGTCGGCACCACCTCGCTTCGCGTGCTGGAGGCAAGCGGGATGCGGGCCTTCACCGGCACCACCGACATCTTCATCCAGCCCGGCTATCGTTTCCGCGCCGCCGACGCATTGCTGACGAATTTCCACCTGCCAAGATCGACCCTCTTCATGCTGGTCAGCGCGCTGATGGGCCTGCCGCGGATGCGGGAAGCCTACGCCCACGCCGTCGCCCACGACTACCGCTTCTACAGCTACGGCGACGCTTCGCTGCTGCTGCCGGGCGAGTGAGCGGAAATTTCCAAACAAGGCCCGATCTGCTATTCGGCGCATGGTCGATTGGGACTCGGAACATGAACGAACAGCAGCAAGCAGTGGCCAAAGCCTGCCTGGAAGGGGCCGAGGACGGCGGCATGGCGTTTCCGCAGATCGTCCAGACGCTGATGGACGCCGGCTTTGAAAGCTATGCCATCGACTTTCAGCGGGCGACGGCAAGCTATTATCTGCCGGACGGTGCAAGCATCGAGCTGCCGACTGGCGCCATGTCCACGGCCGTTGCCCCTGGATTCGATGCCGCGCGCATGCAGGCGGCCATCCGGGAAGCGCAGCAACTGGTTCCCGGCTATACCTACAAGGGGTTCTGCGAAAAGGCGGCCCTGGCGGGCTGCGCCCGATATATCGTGTCTTTTTCCGGCCGCCGGGCGCTGTACATCGGCCGCACCGCCGAAACCCACGTCGAGCACTTTCCCGACTGATACGGCGGGACGGACCGCGGGCGCGCTTTGAGAGTTTTGCCGCCGGGCGGTTTGCGCTAGCGGGTGGGGATGCAATTCCGTTTTGAACGCACCGCCAGCGACGGCCGCGCCCGCACTGGCGCAATCGAGACCGCGCGCGGGGTGATCCGCACGCCGGCCTTCATGCCGGTGGGGACGGCGGCGGCGGTCAAGGGCATGCGGGTGGAGGAGGTGCGGGCGTCGGGCGCCGACATTCTTCTTGGCAACACCTACCATCTGATGCTGCGGCCGGGGGCCGAGCGGGTGGCGCGCCTCGGCGGCCTGCACCGCTTCATGCACTGGGAACGGCCCATCCTCACCGACAGCGGCGGCTTTCAGGTGATGAGCCTCGGCAGCCTGGTGAAGATCGCCGAGGAAGGAGTTTCCTTCCAGTCGCATCTCGACGGCAGCCGGCATTTCGTCAGCCCGGAACGCTC
>CAYYGQ010000045.1:0-12081 GCA_964471485.1 uncultured Sandaracinobacter sp.
ATGGTTCGCCGAAGAAGGAAAGCGCGCCTATGGCGACATCATCCCCGGCCATGCGCCGGATCGCCGCATCCTGGTCTTGAAGCAGCCGATCGGCGTCGCCGCCGCCATCACGCCGTGGAATTTTCCCTCGGCGATGATCACCCGCAAGGCCGGCCCGGCGCTGGCCGCCGGCTGCCCGATGGTGGTGAAGCCGGCGAGCGCCACGCCGCTTTCGGCCATCGCCCTCGCCATCCTCGCCGAAGAAGCGGGGCTTGATCCGCGCCTGCTTTCCATCATCACCGGCAGCGCCTCGGCCATTGCCGGCGAATTCACCTCGAACCCGACGGTCCGCAAGATCAGCTTCACCGGCAGCACCGAAATCGGCAAGCAGCTCTACGCCGAGGCGGCGCAGCATGTGCAGAAGATCAGCCTGGAACTGGGCGGCAACGCCCCCTTCATCGTTCTCGACGACGCCGATCTCGACGCCGCCGTCGAAGGGGCGATCGCCTCCAAGTTCCGCAACGCCGGGCAAACCTGCGTCTGCGCCAACCGCCTCTATGTGCAGGACGCGGTGCACGACGATTTCGTCGCCCGGCTGCGGAAGCGGGTCGAAGCGATGCGGATCGGCGACGGCGCCGCCGAAGGCGTCGAAGTCGGGCCGCTCATCGACATGGCGGCGGTCGAGAAGACCGAGGAACATATCGCCGACGCCCTTTCCAAGGGCGCGCGCCTGATCAGCGGCGGCAAGCGCCAGTCGATCCCCGGCCTTGCCGGCGACACCTTCCTGTCGCCGGCCATCCTCACCGGCGTCACCGCGAACATGCTGGTCGCCACCGAGGAAACCTTCGGGCCGATGGCGCCGGTGTTCCGCTTCCACGACGACGACGAAGTGATCGCCGCCGCCAACGCCACCAATTACGGCCTGGCCGCCTATTTCTACGGCCAGAATCTGAAGCGGGTGTTCCGCCTCGCCGAAGCGCTCGAATATGGCATGGTGGGGGTCAACACCGGCCTCATCAGCACCGAGGTGGCGCCGTTCGGCGGCGTCAAGGAATCGGGAATCGGCCGCGAAGGCTCGCGCTATGGGCTCGATGAATATCTGGAGATCAAATACATCAGCCTGGCGCTGTAATTCGCCGATTGACTCTGCTGCGCGGGCACGCCAATCCTCTGCCGTTGCCGGCGTGACAGCGCCGGACGACCGCGCGGGAGAAGGCTTGGCGCTGCCGGGCCGCCGAAGGAGCAACCGCCCCGGAAACTCTCAGGTCCATGGACCGCGCGGCCGGACAGACACTCTGAAAAGTGGGCGGCGAAAGCCGCCCCGCCGAAGGGGTAAGCGGCCGGCCGGCCGCGAAAGCTCTCAGGCTCCATGACAGAGGGGGCAGCGACCGGCGGGCGAACGCCCACGGGCCGTTGGCCACTGTCATGGGAGGAATGTTTGGAAGGACAGAGCGAACACCAGGATAGTGCCGGGCCGCTGCCATTGCCGCTCGATTCCTGGCACCGGGCGCGGGGGGCACGGATGGTGGCGTTCGCCGGCCATTCCATGCCGGTCCAGTATGAGGGCATTCTGGCCGAGCATCTCTGGGTGCGCCAGTCGGCCGGCCTGTTCGATGTCAGCCACATGGGCCAGCTTGTCGTCGACGGCGACGCGGCGGCGCTCGAACGGCTGCTGCCGGGCGACATCCAGGGCCTTGCCGATGGGCGGACGCGCTATTCCATGCTGCTGAACGATGCCGGCGGCATCCTCGACGACCTGATGGTGACAAGGCGCGGAGACCAGTTCGACCTGGTGGTGAACGGCGCCATGAAGGCGGCCGACATCGCCTATCTGCGCGCCCATCTGCCGCCCGGAATCCGCCTCGACGAGCAGCGCCAGCAGGCCCTGCTCGCCTTGCAGGGGCCAAAGGCCGCCGACGTGCTGGCCCGCCTGCTGCCCGGCGCCGAACATCTCTCCTTCATGGCCGCCGCCGGCTTCCGCTGGAACGGCGCCGCCTTCCTCGTCAGCCGTTCCGGCTACACCGGCGAGGACGGCTTCGAACTCTCGCTGCCGGCCGCCGTCGCCGAAGCCTTCGCCGACGCGCTGCTGGCGCAGCCCGAAGTGCGGCCCGCCGGCCTTGGCGCCCGCGATTCGCTGCGTCTGGAGGCGGGCCTGCCGCTTTACGGCCACGATCTTGGCCCCGACACCACGCCGGTGATGGCCGGCCTTGGCTTCGCCATTCCAAAGCGCCGCCGCGCCGAGGGCGGCTTTCCAGGCTTCGGGCGCCTCGCCGCGGAATGGCGGGACGGCCCGGCGCAGACGCGCATCGGCCTTCTCGTCGATGGCCGCCAGCCGCTGCGCGAAGGGGCGGACATCGTCGATGCCGATGGCGCCGCCGTCGGCCGCATCACCAGCGGCGGCTTCTCGCCGACGCTCGGCCGGCCGATCGCCATGGGCTATGCGCCGCCCGCCCTCGCCGGCCCCGGCACGGTGTTGCAGCTTGTGCAGCGCGGCCGGCCGTTCACCGCCACCGTGACCGCCATGCCCTTCGTCCCCCACCGCTACGCCCGCCAGAAAGCCCGCCAGAAAGGTTGAGCCATGCAGCGCTATTTCACCGAGGACCATGAATGGATCGCCGTCGAAGGCGATACCGCGACCGTCGGCATCACCGACCACGCGCGCACCCAGCTCGGCGATATCGTCTTCGTCGAACTGCCGGCGGCCGGCGCCAGGGTTTCGAAGGGCAAGGAAGCGGCCGTCGTCGAATCGGTGAAGGCGGCGTCGGACGTGTTCGCGCCGGTCTCGGGCGAGGTGCTGGAAAGCAACACCGCCATCGAGACCGATCCGTCGATCGTCAACGATGCGCCCGAAGGCGACGGCTGGTTCTTCAAGGTGAGGCTGGCCGACAGCGGCGAACTCGACGGCCTGATGGACGAAGCCGCCTACAAGGCGTTCGTGAGCGGCCTCTAGGATGCGCTATCTGCCGCTTCGGGAAGCGGATCGCGCCGCCATGCTGGACGCGATCGGCGCCCCTTCCGTCGATGCGCTGTTCGCCGATGTGCCGGAAGCGGCGCGGCTTTCCGGCCTCGTCGAAGGGCTGCCGCTGCACGCCCCGGAACTGGCCGTCGAACGGCAGCTCGCCGCCATGGCGGCGCGCAACCAGCCGGCCGGCGACCGGCCGTTCTTCCTTGGCTGCGGCGCCTATCGCCACCACATCCCGGCCTCGGTCGACCACCTGATCCAGCGCGGCGAATTCCTCACCTCCTACACCCCCTATCAGCCGGAAATCGCGCAAGGGACCCTGCAGGCGCTGTTCGAATTCCAGACCCAGGTGGCAAGGCTTCTGGGCTGCGAAGTGGCGAACGCCTCGATGTACGACGGCTCGACCGCATGCTGGGAAGCCATCGTCATGGCCAGGCGCATCACCAAACGCGGCAAGGCCGTGCTGTCCGCCGGCCTGCACCCGCATTATGTCTCGGTGGCCACCACCATGGCGCGCTTCACCGGCGACCGGCTGGAGACGGCGCTGCCGACGCTTGCGGACGGCGCCCCCGGCGACGATCTCGCCCGGCTTCTGGCGGCCATCGACGACGACACCAGTTGCGTCGTCGTGCAGAACCCCAACATCTTCGGCCATGTGGCCGACCTTTCCGATCTCGCCGCCGCTGCCCACGCCAGGGGGGCGCTGCTGGTGGCCGTCGTCACCGAGCCGGTGTCGCTCGGCCTGATCCGCTCGCCCGGCGAAATGGGTGCCGACATCGTTGTCGGCGAGGGGCAGGCGCTTGGCGTCGGCCTGCAATTTGGCGGTCCCTATGTCGGCCTTTTCGCCTGCGCCGAGAAACATGTGCGGCAGATGCCGGGCCGGCTTGCCGGCGAGACGGTGGATGCCGAAGGCCGGCGCGGCTTCGTGCTGACATTATCCACCCGCGAGCAGCATATCCGCCGCGAGAAGGCCACCTCCAATATCTGCACCAATTCCGGGCTTTGCGCCCTTGCCTTCAGCATCCACCTCAGCCTCCTTGGCGAACGCGGCCTGCGCGATCTCGCCGCCCTCAACCATGGCAAGGCGGTGCGGGCGGCGGGCCGGCTGGCCGCCGTTCCCGGGGTGGAGCTGGTGAACGGACCATTTTTCAACGAATTCACGCTGCGGCTGCCGCGCGACGCCCGGCCCGTCGTGCGCTCGCTGGCCGAGCGCGGTATCCTGGGCGGCGTCTCCGTCGGCCGGCTTTACCCCGAAGGCGACGGCCGCAACCGCGGCCTCGTCGTCGCCGTCACCGAAACGGTGACGGACGAGGATGTGGCCGCCTTCGCGGATGCCCTGGGGGAGGTGCTGGCATGAACGGCAACGCAGGCGGCTGGCGCCCGGAAACGCCCCTTCCCGGCCACGGCGCCCCGGACGGCTTCACCGGCAACCGTGCGCTTATGCTGGAAGAACCGCTGTTGTTCGAATCGGGCACGACCGACCAGTGCGGCGTCGACCTGCCGCCGGCGCCGGAGGTGGCAAGCCCGCTTGAAGGCACGCTGCTGCGCGACGCGCCGATCGGCCTTCCGGGCTTTTCCGAGCCGGAGGCCGTCCGCCATTACACCCGGCTCAGCCGGCAGAATTACGCCATCGACCTCGGTCTCTTCCCGCTTGGTTCGTGCACCATGAAGCACAACCCGCGCCTGAACGAGAAAATGGCGCGGCTTCCGGGCTTTGCCGATGTTCACCCGCTGGCGCCACAGCAGACGGCGCAGGGCGCGCTCGCCCTCATCCATCTGGTCGGCGACTGGCTGATGAAGCTGACCAACATGCCGGCCATCGCCATGAGCCCGAAGGCCGGCGCCCATGGCGAGCTTTGCGGCCTGCTCGCCATCCGCAGCGCCCTGGAAGCGCGCGGCGACCGCCGGCAGGTGGTGCTGGTGCCGGAAAGCGCCCACGGCACCAACCCGGCAACGGCCGCCTTCTGCGGCTATGCCGTTGAAAATGTGCCGGCAACCGCCGACGGCCGCGTCGATCTTGCCGCACTTCAGGTCCGCCTCGGCGCCGATGTGGCGGCGCTGATGCTGACCAACCCCAACACCTGCGGCCTGTTCGAGCGCGACATCCTCGCCATCGCCGCGGCCGTGCACGAAGCCGGCGCCTTCCTGTATTGCGACGGCGCCAATTTCAACGCCATCGTCGGCCGCGTCCGCCCCGGCGACCTTGGCATCGACGCCATGCACATCAACCTGCACAAGACTTTTTCCACCCCGCACGGCGGCGGCGGCCCCGGCGCCGGCCCGGTGGTGTTCTCGGCGGCGCTCGCCCCCTTTGCTCCCCTGCCCTTCGTCGAGAAGACGGCCGACGGCTTCCGCCTCGTCGAGGAGGAAAATGCCGAGGCGCACCACGCCCGAAGCTTCGGCCGCATGACCGCCTTCCACGGCCAGATGGGCATGTTCGTCCGCACCGCCGCCTATCTCTTGAGCCACGGCGCCGACGGGCTGAAACAGGTGGCGGACGATGCGGTGCTGAACGCCAATTATGTGCTGCGGCAACTGGAAGGCGTGCTCGACGCTCCCTACGCCGCTTCCGGTCCCTGCATGCACGAAGCGCTGTTCTCGGATAAGGGCCTTGCCGAAGGCTTCTCGACGCTCGACATCGCCAAGGGCCTGATCGACGAGGGTTTCCACCCGATGACCGTCTATTTCCCCCTCGTCGTCCACGGCGCCATGCTGGTGGAGCCGACGGAAACCGAGGGGAAGGCAGCGCTCGACCAGTTCATCGGCGCGCTTCGAAGCGTCGCCAACCGGGCGCGGAACGGCGACCCCGACCTGAAGACGGCGCCGCACTTCGCGCCGCGCCGCCGCCTCGACGAAGTGGCCGCCGCCCGCAAGCCGAAGCTGGTGTGGCGGCCGCCGCCGGCCGGCTAGCGCATTTGTCTGCCCGATCGAATGCATCGTTCGATCGGGAAACCCACGCCCTAGCCATCCGCCCGGAACGGCAGTTCCCTGGCCAGCGCCGCGCGCTCTTCGGCCAGCGCCGGGCGCTCTTCGGCCAGATAATCGGCCACCGCCGCGCGGAAGCCCGGATCGGGCAGATAATGCATCGAGCGGGTCGGCACCGGCCGATAGCCGCGGGCGATCTTGTGCGCGCCCTGCGCCCCGGCCTCGATGCGCGACAGGCCGTGGCGACAGGCGAAGTCGATGGCCTGGTGGTAGCAAAGCTCGAAGTGCAGGAAGGGGATGTCTTCGAGCGCGCCCCACTGGCGGCCGTAAAGGCAGTCGGCGCCGATGAAGTTGAGGGCGCCGGCCACATATTCGCCGCCGCGCTTCGCCAGCACCAGCAGCACGCGCTCGCCCATGCGCTGGCCGATCAGGCTGAAAAACGGCCGCGTCAGATAGGGATGGCCCCATTTGCGGCTGCCGGTATCCTGATAAAAGGCGAAAAAACGACCCCACACCGCTTCGGTGAGGTCGCCTGCCGTCAGCCAGTCGACCGAATCGACGGCGGCCAGCGCCTGCCGGCGCTCGTGGTGCAATACCTTGCGCTTGCGGCTGCTGAAGGCGCCCAGATAGTCGTCGAAACTGCGCCAGCCGCCGTCGTTCCGCCAGTGGTATTGCAGATCGTTTCGCTCCAGCCAGCCGCGCGCGGCGAAACTATCGGCGTCGGCGTCGGTCAGGAAGGTGGCGTGCGCGCTCGACAGGCCGTTCTTGCGCGCCAGCGCTTCGCTGGCCGCCACCAGCAGGGCGCGCGTCTCCTCGTCTTCGGCCAGCAGCTTCGGCGCCGTCGCCGGGGTGAACGGCGTCGAATGTTGCAGCTTTGGATAATAGCGGTGGCCGGCGCGCATCCAGGCGTCGGCCCAGCCATGGTCGAACACATATTCGCCCTGGCTGTGGCTTTTCAGATAGCCGGGCAGAATGCCATGCACCCGCCCGGCCTCGTCCTCGGCGACCAGGTGCAGCGGCCGCCAGCCGGTTTCGGCGGTCGCGCTGCCGCTTTCCTCCAGGCTGGTGAAGAAGGCGTGCCGGGCGAAGGGGTTGGCCGTCCCCGCCAGCCGGTCCCAGTCGGCGGCCGGCACGTCGCCGGCCGCATCCGCCAGCCGCAGCCGCAGCGTCACGGCGCCCGTCAGCGCAATTGCAGCACCGCATCCACCTCGACGGCGACCCCCCTCGGCAGCGCCGGCACGCCGACGGCGGCGCGGGCATGTCTGCCGGCGTCGCCGAACAGCTTCACGAAGAGATCAGAGGCGCCGTTCGCCACTTCCGGCTGCTCGCCATAGTCGGGCGCCGACTGCACGAACACATTCAGCTTGGCCACCCGCTCGACGCGGCCGAAACTGCCGTCGAGCGCCGCCTTCACCTGCGCCAGGATCATCAGCGCGCAGCGTTCGGCGGCGGCCCGTCCCGCCTCGGTGGTCATGTCGTCGCCGAGGCGGCCGCGAATCAGGCTGCCGTCGGCCGCCATGCTGATCTGGCCCGACACATAAAGCGTGTCGCCGGCCTCGACGGTCGGCACATAAGAGGCGACCGGCGCCGCCGCCTTCGGCAGTTCCAGCCCCAGTTCCCGCAATCTGTCTTCAACGCCCATGCTTGGTCCTTTCGAAATAAGCCTCGATCCAGCGCCCGGCCTCGGCCCAGCCGCCGACCCGCGCATGCGCTTCCGGCGCTTCGGGCACGAGTGCACGGAACGCCGGTTCCGCCACCATGTGCAACCTGCCGACTTCGGGGGCAAGCCGCGCCGCGCTTTCCAGATGCGACGGCAGATCGTCGACGAAGACCGCCAGCCGGCCATGCGCCAGTTGCCGCACCATCCGCCCCTTCGGCGCCTCGTTCGAATGGACCGGGCAGCAAAGGCCAAGGGCCATCAGCCGCGCCTTGCGGATAGCAAGGAAGCGCGCCGGAATATTGGTCAGCACCACCAGGTCGAGCGTGGCCGAAAGCCTCTCGAGCGTCTCCAGCGCCTGCTCCACCGGCGGTTGCAAGTCCGGCCCTTCGACGAAAAAGCGATCGAGCAAAGCGTAGAACTGCTGTTTCGTGACCTGTTCGCCAGTGCCATGGCGCATGTTGTCGAGCAGGGAAAAGCTTTCGAAGCGAAGCTCGATATCGTGTCGATCGCGCAGCCAGTCGGCGAAAGGCAGGACGAAATGCAGGATCACTTCGTCGCAATCGAGGATGAGGACGGGCTTCACGGCACCCAGTCCGTCAACTGTGCGGGCGGCACATCGAGCGCGGCCGCCACTTTCAGCAGATCGGGTTCGTGGCCGCCGAGAAAGCCGGCCACGGCGTCGGCGATTTCGGGGCTGGCGGCGCGCGCCCGCAAGGTGGCGCCGTCATAGCCGGTCAGGGCCAGAAAGCGCTCGCGCATCGGTTCGTCGGCCAGAATCGCCGCCAGCGCCCGCAAGGCCAATATTCCATCCATAAGCCCGGTCTAGCGGCCGGACGCCGCTGTGCAAAGGGCAGCAAAAAGCGCGCGAGGATGGCCTTCGCGCGCCTGCATGGCCCGATGAAGGCCGGATTACTTGATCTTGGCTTCCTTGAACTCGACGTGCTTGCGCGCGACGGGATCATATTTCTTGAACGACAGCTTTTCGGTCTTGGTGCGGGGGTTTTTCTTGGTCACATAATAATAGCCAGTGTCCGCGCTGCTGACGAGCTTGATCTTGACCGTGGTCGGCTTTGCCATCTTGTCCTCGAAACCATGAAGGCGCCATGTGGGCGCCGTTCGGAAGTGGGCCGCCTCTAGGGCAGAATCGGCGGAAAGGTCAAGCCTCAGCGCTTGCGGCGCACACCAGGCGGCGGCCCGCCCCGCCGGGGGCCGGATCGGGGGCCGGGCCGAAAGCCAGATCGGGGCCGCCGGTCGTCCAGATGCGGCTCGACGCCGGGGATGGAAAAGCGCAGCGCGCCCGTCACCATGTCGGCTTCCTCCAGGCGCAAATCCAGCATCTGCCCCTGAGCATAGCGGACGCCGCTTTCCACCCCCTCCAGATAGCGCCCCGCTTCGTCGAAGCGGAACCGCTCGTCGCCAAGGGCGCGCAGCGGCACCAGCCCATCGCCGCCGAGATCGACGACGCTGGCGAAAAAGCCGAACGCCTGCACGCCGGTGATGCGCGCCCGCACATGCTGCCCGACCGAGGCCGACAAATAGCGGGCGATATAGCGGTCGAGCGTCTCGCGCTCGGCCTCCATGGCACGGCGCTCGGTGAAGCTCAGATGCTCGCCGATGGCGGCGAAGCGCTGCCCGGCGCCGTCGGGCAGGCCGCCGTCGCCAAGATGGAAGGCGCGCACCAGCGAACGGTGCACCAATATATCGCTGTAGCGGCGGATGGGCGAGGTGAAATGGGCATAGCTCGGCAGCGCAAGGCCGAAGTGGCCGCCATTTGCGGGCGTATAGAAGGCCTGGGTCTGCGCCCGCAGCACGGCTTCTGAAATCTCGGTGAAATCCGCGCGTTCGCGGGCGTGGCTCAGCACGCGGTTGAAGATGGCCGGCGCGACCACCTGGCCAAGCGCAAAGGAAATGCCGAGCGTGCCGAGATATTCCTTGAGACCGGAAAGCTTCTCGCGGCCGGGCGTCTCGTGGCAGCGATAGAGGACCGGCGCTTTCCGCGCTTCGAGTGCCTTGGCCGCCGCCACATTGGCGGCGATCATCATGTCCTCGATCACCTTGTGGGCGTCCAGCCGTTCGCGGGTTTGAACGCCCGCCACCTGGCCCTTGCCGTCGAGCAGCACCCGGCGTTCCGGCAGCTCGATTTCGAGCGGCTGGCGCGCCGTCCGCGCCCGGTCGAGCGCCCGCCAGCAAGCCCAGAGCGGCGCCAGCAGCGCCCCCCCTTCCCCACGGTCGATTCGCGCCTGCGCTTCCTCGTAGGCGAGGTTTTCGGCAACGCGGATTTTGGCGCGGTGGAAACTCCAGCGCTGCAATTTGCCATCGGCGCCGAGGTGGATGCTGGCCGCCAGCACCGCCTTCTCCTCGCCCTTTTTCAGGCTGCAAGCACCGTTGCTGAGGGCTTCCGGCAGCATCGGCACCACGCGGTCGGGGAAATAGATGCTGTTGCCGCGCGTGAAGGCCTCGCGGTCGAGGCCGCCGCCCGGCCGCACGAACCAGGAAACATCGGCGATGGCCACCAGCAGGCGGAAGCCGTCGCCATCGGCCTCGGCGTAGACGGCGGCGTCGTGGTCGCGGGCGTCGGGCGGGTCGATGGTGAGGAAGGGGATATTGGTCCAGTCCTCGCGCGCCCCCAGCGGGGTAGACGCCGCGCGCACTGCGGCGGCCTGTTGTTCCTCGGAAAAATGCGCCGGGATATTCTTTTCGGCGATGGCGATATCAGAGAGCGCGACGCCAGCGAACGGGTCGCCAAGCGACGAGGCAATACGGGCGACGGTGCGGGCGCCCGATCCCTTCAGGGTGGCGCGCACCAGTTCGCCCGGCAGCGCCTCGTCCTGGTGGTGCAGCGGGAAGCGGCGGCGGTCGCGGCGGTCGACCGGCTGCACCTGCAACTGGCCGCGCCCGTCGCGGCCCACCACCCCCAGCAGCTCGGCCTGCCCACGGCCGATGCGGCGGATGACGGTGGCGCGCACCATGCCGCCGGCCGCCTCGCCGATGCGCGCCAGCAGGCGGTCGCCCACAGAGAAACGCTCTTTGCGGCCGTCGCGGCCGCCCATCACCAGCAGCTTCGGGGCGGCGCCCTCGCCCTGCCAATGCTCGGGGGCCGCCAGGATACGGCCGCCATCGGCCGACACCACCTTCAGCACGGCGACACGCGGCAGCTTGCCGCCTTCGTGCAAAGATCGGCCGGGGCCGCCTTGCAGCAGCCCTTCTTCCTCCATTTCGGCCAGCAGCGCCTTCAGCTCGATGCGCGCGGCGCCATGAAGGCCGAAGGCGCGGGCGATTTCGCGTTTCCCCACCACCGACGGCGTCTGGCGGATGAAGGCGAGGATCGCCTCGCGGTCGGGCAGGCTCAAGTGGATTGCTTCGCGGCCGGTTTTCTGGGCGCGGCCTTCTTCTTCGCCGGGGCCTTTTTCGCCGGGGCTTTCTTCGCCGGGGCCTTTTTCGCGGCCGCCCTCTTCTTTTTCACCGGCGCCTTCGCCGCCCGCTCGGCCAGCAGTTGCACGGCGTCCGCCAGCGACAGCGCCCTGGGGTCGGTGCCGCGCGGCACCGTGGCGTTCACGGCGCCGTCGGTCACATAAGGGCCATAGCGGCCGTCGAGCACGCGCACTTCGGCGCCCGATTCCGGGTGGGCGCCAAGCACCGCCAGCGGCTCGGCCGCCTTGCGGCCGCGGCCGCCCTTCGGCTCGGCCAGCTTCACCACGGCGGCGTTCATGCCGATGGTGAACAGGTCGTTGGTGTCTTTCAGATTGGCGTATTTGCCGTCGTGCAGCAGATAAGGCCCATAGCGGCCGAGATTGGCAAGGATAGGGAGGCCGGTTTCCGGGTGCAGGCCGATCTCGCGCGGCAGCGACAACAGGCGGAGCGCCATCTCAAGGTCAAGCTCGGCCACGTCGCGCGGGATGCTGGAGCGCTTGTCGCCCGCCTGCACATAGCGGCCGAAGCGGCCGGTCTTCACTTCGACGGCGGCGCCGCTCTCCGGGTCTTCGCCAAGCGTTTCCGGGCCGTTGTCCTCGCCGTTGGCGGCGGCGAACTGGCGGGTATAGCGGCATTCCGGGTAGTTGGAGCAGGAAACGAACGGCCCGTAGCGCCCCACCTTCAGGGCAAGGCGGCCGTCGCCGCAATTGGGGCAGAGGCGCGGGTCGCTGCCATCGGCGCGCGGCGGAAACAGATAGTCGCCCAGATATTCGTCGAGCGCCTTTTCCACGTCCCACGGCTTCTGCTCCAGCACGTCTTTGGTGCGCGGCTCGAAATCGGCCCAGAAATCGCGCAGCACCTGCAAATAGCGGGCGCTGCCGGCGGAAATATCGTCGAGCCGGTTTTCAAGATCGGCGGTGAAATCATATTCGACATAGCGCTCGAAGAAGCGCTCCAGGAAGGCCGTCACCAGCCGGCCCTTTTCCTGCGGCCGGAAGCGCTTCTGTTCCAGCGTCACATAGTCGCGGTCTTTCAGCACCTGGATGATGGAGGCATAGGTGGAGGGGCGGCCGATGCCCAGCTCCTCCATGCGCTTCACCAGGCTCGCTTCCGAATAGCGCGGCGGCGGCTGGGTGAAATGCTG
>CAYYGQ010000046.1:0-12063 GCA_964471485.1 uncultured Sandaracinobacter sp.
GATGTATGGAGGCACGCTCTATACCGTCTGCGCCAGCAACTGCCCCCCATCCAATCCGCTCAGCCGGACGATCGACAATAATCATGTGGATGGCGCCTGGTACTTTGATGCAACCATGAATTATACTGTCACCGACGGGATAGAAACTTTTGTCGTGGTGGAGAATCTGGCAAATCGCGACCCGGCCCAAGTCGCCAGCGATCCAAGTATCCCTGGGGCGCAGTGGGGCGTTTCACGCACCTATTACGACCTGCTTGGGCGAACCTTCCGCGCCGGAGTCCGGCTGAAGTTCTGAGTGCGCTTGCCGGCCCACCACGCCCCTGAGCAAGAGGGGACGGCCGCCGGAGTCCGGCAAGCCTGCTGCCCCTGCCCTGTCCGGTTTCGCTGAGGAGTTCCGCCATGCAAGAACCCGCTTTTGTCTCGCGCCGCTCGCTGCTGACGATGATCGGCACGGTCGCCGGCTCGTCGGCGATGGTTCAGGCGATGACCGCGATGGGGCACGCAGAGGCATCGCCCTATACCGGCCCCCTGAAGCTGGACGGCGATGCGGGCGGCGCGACCGTGCTGATCCTCGGCGCCGGCCTCGCCGGGCTGACCGCCGCCTACGAACTGCGCAAAGCCGGCTATCGGGTGACGCTGCTGGAATATCAGGACCGCACCGGCGGCCGCAACTGGAGCATCCGCGGCGGCGACACCGTGCGGGAAATCAACTCGACGCAGCAGTGCCAGTTCGACCGGGGCCTCTACCTGAACCCCGGCCCGTGGCGCATCCCCTACCACCACCACGCCATCATCGATTACTGTCGGCGGTTCGGCGTGGCGCTGGAACCGTTCAACCAGATCAACAACAACGCCTTCGTCCACAATACCAACGCCTTCGGCGGCAGGCCGAGGCGCTTTCGCGAAGTGGAAAACGACTTCCACGGCCATGTCGCCGAACTGCTGTCGAAATCCGTCAACCAGGGGGCGCTCGACACCGCCGTCAGCGGCGAGGACCGCGAGATCCTGCTGGAGGCGCTGCGCAACTGGGGGGCGCTCGACAGCCAGTATCGCTATGCGCGCTCGACGCGCACCTCGGACCGGCGCGGCTTCGACGTGCTGCCGGGCGGCGGCGCCAGCCCGCCCCCCGTCACCTCCGAGCCGATCGCGCTGGACGATCTGCTTCGGTCGCGCCTGTGGGGGGCGATGGCCGGCAACCACGGCTTCGATTACCAGCCGACCATCTTCCAGCCGGTGGGCGGCATGGGCAAGATCGGCGACGCCTTCGCCAGCGCCATCGGCCCCGGCATCATCCAGCTGAACTGCCGGGTGACCAGCATCGACCAGGACGATCATGGCGTGACCGTCCGCTACGACGACCCCCGCCACGGCGGCCCGATGCGCGAGGCCAGCGCGCAATGGTGCATCAACACCATCCCGGCGCCGGTCTTGTCGCGCCTGCCGATGAAGATCGGCGCTGCCATGCAGGCGGCGATCGACGCCGTCGCCCCCTACAGTTCGTCGGTGAAGGTGGGGCTGCAAATGAAGCGGCGCTTCTGGGAGGAAGACGATCTGATCTTCGGCGGCTTCAGCTCCACCAACCTGGCCATCCGCAACATCGGCTATCCGAACAACGATTACGCAACGCGCGGCAAGGCCGTGCTGCTGGGCGCTTACTGCTATGGCGCCGGGGCCTATGAGTTCGCGTCGCTGATGCCGGAGGAACGCATCAGGCGGGCCTTGGCCGAAGGCGCGCAGATCCACCCGCAATATCCACAGGAGTTCGAAACCGGCGTGTCGGTCGCCTGGCACCGCATCCCCTGGACCATGGGCTGCCTGTCCACCTGGACGGAAGAGCGGCGCAAGGAACATTACCGGGCGCTGACCGAGATGGACGGCCGCATGCTGTTCGCCGGCGAGCATGTTTCCTACGGCATCTGGCAGGAACACGCCATTCTGTCGGCGCTGGACGCGGTGGCGCGGCTGCACAAGCGCGTCACCACGGCCTGAGCCATCGAGGAGGGAGGCATTTTCGTGAACCGCAATCCAGCCATTCCCGGCGCGCTTGCCGTGGCCGTCCTGCTGGGGGCGGCGCCGGCGCCGGCCCAGATGCAGGCCCAGACGCAGGCACAGGCGCAGGCACAGATGCAGGCGCCGGCCCGCAGCGGCCAGCAGGTCTATGAAACCATCTGCCAGGCCTGCCACCTGCCCGGCGGCGTCGGCGATCCCGGCAGCTATCCGGCGCTGGCCGGGAACGAGCATCTGCAAGACGGCGGCTATCCCGCCTATGTCGTCGTCAACGGCCTGAAAGCCATGCCTTCCTTCGCATCCATGCTTCAGGACCGGGAAATCGCCAATGTCGTCAATTATGTGCGGACGAACTTCGGCAACCGCTACCAAACCCCCATCACCGAACAGGAAATCAAAACCCTGCGACAAAACATGGAGTAGAAGATGACCCATAAATGGATGCTGCTGGGTGCGGCGACGGCGGCGCTGCTGGTGACGGCGGCGGCGGCGAATGCACAGATCGTACGCCATCATTCTGGCCCCACCCCCGGCATGCTGCTGGAAAGCGTGACGCTGCCGGCGAACGCCGAGCTGCTGATCTTGTCGGGGTCGATCGCCAGCCCCATCGACCCCGACAAAACCCCCTCCAGCCTCGCCGACTATGGCGACACAAAAACGCAGACCATCAGCGCCCTCAACAACATCCGCAATTCGCTGGCCAAGCGCGGCTATAGCATGTCCGATGTCATCAAGCTGACCGTGTTCCTGACGGCGGATCCCAGCCGTTCGGACGGCAAGATGGATTTCGCCGGAATGAACGAAGGGTTCCGCATGTTCTTCGGCACGGCCGAGAACCCCAACACGGTGGCGCGCTCGACCGTGCAGATATCGGCGCTGGCCGGACCCTATTATCTGGTGGAAATCGAAGCGACCGCCGCCAAGGCACCCAGCCGCTGATCGACAGGGCGGCGGCCCAGCCCGCCGCCCGCAGCGGTCCAGTCGGAGTGTTCCCCTGCGGATGTGGCGGAACCGAATCCTGTCACAGGCCCTGTGATCCGATCCGCGCCAACCATCGAATGAATCGGGCTATCCGCGCAACAAGGCCATTTTCGCCTTTCGCCGGCTCGTGTGCCTTTTTCTCGATCTCGCCCGCGTTAGGGGCGAAAAAGCAAGGCTGCTCATCAGGTGAAACTTCCCAGTTGAGCAAGCCTATGGGCGGCCAGGGACCGGATCGCCGCTCGGACAAGGCCGCCGGGCACGTCTCGGCGGCCTTATTTGATTACGTAGCGATGCAAAACCGCCCGAATCCGCTCTCCTCCAGAGACAGCGATCGGGCTTGCGTGATTGTTAATGGTGCTGCTGGAGAGAATTGAACTCTCGGCCTCTCCCTTACCAAGGGAGTGCTCTACCTCTGAGCTACAGCAGCGTAACCAACTCTAATCTGCTCCCCCGCCTGCTCCCCTGGAGCGATTGGGATTGCATGAACTTCCTATCCTGCCATCACTTTCGCTTTTGGAGCCAACCCTTGCCAAGGATGCACTCCATCGCTGAGCCACGGCAGCTGCCCATGAAGCGGCGCACGGCCCTCAAGGGATGCGCCAACAGTGGCGGGCGCTTGCATGAGGGTGGCGGCGAAGTCAAGACGGCGGCGGCCGATTTCCCCCGGCCCGGCGGTCCTTCGGCGGCCGCTCGGTCCGTGCCGGAAGGGTCAGCGTCGCCATCAGGCCGCCCAGTTCCTCGCTCACCGCAAGCTCGATGCCGCCGCCGTAAATGGCCGCCACATCGCGGACAATGGCAAGGCCAAGCCCGGTGCCCGGCTTGCCGGTATCGAGCCTGCTGCCGCGCTCGAACATGGTTTCCCTGAGCTTCGCCGGAATGCCCTCGCCGTCGTCCTCGACTTCGATCCGCACCATGTCGCCCTTCTGGCCGGACGTGGCGGCGACAGTCACGAACACGCGGCCACCGCCATATTTCGCCGCATTGTCGATGAGGTTGCCGGCCATTTCCTCCAGATCCTGGCGCTCGCCGCGAAACACCAGATCGCGCTCGCCGGCAAGGTCGATGACGATGTTGCGGTCGGCGTAGATGCGCTCGATGGCGGTCACGAGGCGCTCCAGCACCGGCCACACCTCGGCCCGGGCCGTCGCCGATGTACGCCGGCCCATGGCGCGCGCCCGCGCCAGATGATGGTCGATGTGGCGGCGCATGGTGGAAAGCTCGCGCACCACGGTGTCCGCAAGATCGGGCGCATCGGTCGCCGCGGCGTTGGTCAGCACGCTCATCGGCGTCTTCAGGGCGTGGGCGAGATTGCCGGCGTGGGTGCGCGATTCCTCGGCGGCCTGCTCGTTATGTTCGAGGAGGGCGTTCAGTTCCTGCACCAGCGGCGCCACTTCGGGCGGCACATTGGCCGTCGGCACCCGGCTCGCCCGGCCGGAACGGATCGAACTCAGCACTTCCGAAAGCCGGGCCAGCGGCATCAGGCCGATGCTGGCCTGGGCGAAGGCCAGCAGCATCAGCCCGGCGCCGAGCATCCCGAGCGACAGAAACAGCGTTCGCCGGACGCCGGCCAGCTGCTGGTCGAGCTGGACCGTGCTTTCCGCCACCTGGAACCGCCAGATGACGCTGGAGCCGGGGATGATGCCGTCGCGTTCGATCAGGCGCAGCGGTTCGTTGCGGAACACCGCCGAGCGGGAAATGCAGGGCGTGACGCAGGATTTGCGAAAATCGACCGGAAGCTCGCGATCCCAGAGCGAGCGCGAGCGGAACGGCGCCCGGTCCTTCGCCGACACCTGCCAGTAAAAGCCCGAATAAGGCTCGTTGAACGGCGGCGCGACGGGCGGCCGGTTGAAGCGCACCTCGCCGAAGGCATCGACTTCGGCCGCCGCCAGCATGGCCGGGATCGGATCCGACAACTGCTCGTCGAAATTGCGGATGATGGTGTCGGTGACGATGCGGTCGAGGGCAAGGCCGCCCACCAGCAGCAGCCCGGCGATCCAGATGGCGGCAAGCCAGAGGATACGCCGCCGCAGCGAGGCCGGAGTCCCCTGCTGCCCCCGGCGGCCGAACGCGAATGACGGCTTCATGGCACCGGGCCGCTTGTCGTTCGTCAGCCTTCGAGGCTGTAGCCGAGGCCGCGGATGGTGGTGATGAGATCGGCGCCCAGTTTCTTGCGAATGCGGGTGATGAACACTTCGATGGTGTTGGAATCCCGATCGAAATCCTGGTCGTAAATATGCTCGATCAATTCCGTTCGCGACACCACCTTGCCCTTGTGGTGCATCAGATAGGAAAGCAGCTTATATTCCTGCGCCGTCATCTTCACCGGCTCGCCGGAAAGCGTCACCCGCCCCGAGCGGGTGTCGAGACGGACATCCCCGGCCACCAGTTCCGACGAGGCGTTGCCGCTGGCGCGCCGGATCAGCGCCCTGAGGCGCGCGATCAGTTCCTCGAACCGGAAGGGTTTGGCCAGATAGTCGTCGGCGCCGGCGTCAAGCCCGGCCACCTTGTCGGACCAGCTGTCGCGCGCCGTCAGCACCAGCACCGGCACGCGGACCCCGCTTTTCCGCCAGCGGTCGAGCACCGTCAGCCCGTCCACCTCTGGAAGGCCGAGGTCGAGAATCACCGCGTCGTAATTCTCGGTTTCGCCGAGAAACTGGCCGTCCTCGCCGTCCATGGCGCTGTCGACGGCATAGCCGGCGGATTCCAGCGTCTGCCGCAATTGCCTTGCAAGCGTCGGCTCGTCCTCGACGATCAAGATCCGCATGGTTCCCCCTTCTTCGCCCGCCGTCATTGGCGCACTGCAAGCTCGCGGCCACTGCGGCCGTCGATATCGACCCAGACGACATTGCCACCGGGACGCATGAATTTGAACCGGTAGATGTTGCGGGAAATATCCGGCTCGACCCCCAGATACTGGCCACGGCCGATCTCGCTGGCGCGCTTCAGCAGTTCCTCGAAGCTGCGGTTCTGCCCCTGTTCGCGCTGCACGCGGGCATGTTCCTGATCCGAGACGGCGCGCCCCGGCGCGCGGGGCTGCGCCTGCGCCGGCATCGGCGCCGTCCAGCAGGCGGCCAGCGCCGCCCCGACAAGAAGACGAGCCGCAACCCGATGCGGAACAAGGCGAAAAGAGCCGATTTTCTGCTGCATGACGTTCGCGACAACCTTCGCCGACGACCTAGGGCGAAGGCCGTGAACATGTTCTGAATGGTGCGGCCGGAAAAGCCGGCCCGGCGACGATGGTTGCCCGAAGCGGCGCGGCGTGGCAAGCGGGCGGCGCCATGGCCGCGCCCCTCATCTCGCTCGAAGACATTGCCCTTCATCAGGGCGACGGTCTGCTGTTTTCCGACCTGTCGCTGTTCGTCGGCGCCAAGGACCGCCTTGCCCTCATCGGCCGCAACGGCGCCGGCAAGACCACCCTGCTTCGCCTGCTGGCCGGCACGCTCGAACCCGACCGCGGCCGCCGCGTCGTGCAGCCGGGGGCGAACATCTGCCTGCTGCCGCAGGACCCGGACGTTGCCGGCTTCGCCACCCTTGGCGATTTCGCCCTGGCCAGCCCCGGCGCCCCGCCCCGGCACGAGGTGGAGGCAATCGCCACCCAGCTTGGCCTCGACCTGTCGATCACCGCCGCCACCGCATCGGGGGGCGAGCGGCGGCGGGCGGCGCTGGCGCGCGCCCTCGCCGGCGCCCCCGACCTGCTGCTGCTGGACGAGCCGACCAACCATCTCGATCTCGAAGCCATCGACTGGCTGGAATCCTTTTTGAACCGCTATTCCGGCGCCTTCCTGGTCATCAGCCACGACCGCACCTTCCTGACCCGGCTGACCAAAGCCTGCCTGTGGCTGGACCGCGGCCGCATGCGCCGCCAGGAAATCGGCTTCGGCGGCTTCGAAGCCTGGATGGAGACCGTCTACGCCGAGGAGGCGAAGGCCGCCGACAAGCTCGACAGCAAGATCGCCCAGGAACTGCACTGGCTGCAACGCGGCGTGACGGCCAGGCGCCGGCGCAACCAGGGCCGCCTGGAACGATTGCACCAGATCCGCGCCGAGCGCCGCGCCATGCTCGGCGTGCAGGGCACGGCGAAGCTCGCCGTCAAGGCCGACGACAGCAAGACGAAAATGGTGATCGAGGCCGAGCGGATTTCCAAAAGCTATGGCGACCGCGCCATCATCCGCGACTTTTCCATCCGCATCCAGCGCGGCGACCGCATCGGCATCGTCGGCCCGAACGGCGCCGGCAAGACCACCCTCCTCCGCCTGCTGACCGGCGAGATCGCCCCCGACAGCGGCACCGTCGTCCGGGCGAAGACGCTCGCTGGAATCACCATCGACCAGCAGCGGAAACTGATGGACCCGGCAAAGCGCGTTCGCGACGTGCTGGCCGACGGCGGCGACTGGATCACCGTCCGCGGCCAGAAAAAGCATGTGCAGGGCTATCTGAAGGAATTTCTGTTCGCGCCCGGCCTGGCCGACGCCCGCATCGGCACTTTTTCCGGCGGCGAGCGCTCGCGCCTGCTGCTGGCGCGCGAATTCGCCCGCGAATCGAACCTTCTGGTGCTGGACGAGCCGACCAACGATCTCGATCTCGAAACCCTCGACCTGTTGCAGGAAGTGATCGCCGACTATGAGGGCACCGTCCTCATCGTCAGCCACGACCGCGACTTTCTCGACCGCACCACCACCATGACCATCGGTCTCGACGGCTCGGGGCGGGCCGATCTGGTGGCCGGCGGCTATCGGGAACTGGAAGCGCTAAGGGCAGCGCGCGCCACCACGAGGCGCCCGGCAAAGGCCAGCGGCGCGGCGCCCGAGGAACGGCCCCGGCAGGCGGCGGCGAAACTCGGCTTTCGCGACCAGCACGATCTCGACCGGCTGCCGGGCCGCATCGCCGAACTGGAAGCCGAAATCGGACGCCACGAGGCCGAACTGGGCAACCCCGATCTTTATGCCCGCGACCAGCCGAAATTCGAGCGGCTGACCGGAAAGGTCGCCGAACTGCGGCGGCAACTGGCGGCCGCCGAGGAACGCTGGCTCGAAGTGGCGGAAAAGGCCGAAGCGCTGGGCTGAGGCCCTATCCCCGGCCCTGCCCCCCCCTCAGGCGAAATCGGCGCCGATGCCGGGGGGGCTGATGTCCACCGCCGGTTCGTGGCGGCCGGCGCCGTGGGTGCGCGGCGCGGCGGCGCAATCGCAATGGCCGCGAATGAAGGCTTCCAGTTCCGGGGCGATGCGCTCGCGCCATCTGCGGCCGTTGAAAATGCCGTAATGGCCGACATGCTCGGCCATCAGATAGCGCTTGCACCGGTCCGGCAGGTTGACGGCGAGATCGAGCGCCGCCCTGGTCTGGCCGAGGCCGGAGATGTCGTCGCGCTCGCCCTCGATGGCGAAGAGGCCGATGTCGGTGATCGCGGCCGGATCGACCCGCACGCCCCGGTGCGACAGTTCGCCCTTCGGCAGCAGGTGGCGCTGGAACACCACGTCCACCGTTTGCAGATAGAATTCCGCCGTCATGTCGCAGACGGAGCGATATTCCTCGTAGAAAGCCTTGCTGGCTTCGACCGATTCGTCGTCGCCCTGCACCAGATGCTTGAACATGTCCCAGTGCGATTGCAGGTGGCTGCCGAGATTCATCGACATGAAGCCGGCCAGTTGCAGGAAACCGGGGTAAACCTTGCGCCCGGCGCCCGGATAATAGAGCGGCACGCTGGCGATCACATTCTGTTCGAACCAGGCATGCGGCCGTTCCTCGGCGAGGATATCGACGACGGTCGGCGAACTGCGGGTGTCGATCGGCCCGCCCATCATCGAAAGCGTCGCCGGCCGCGCCGGATGCCCGGTCGCCGCCATCAGCGCCGCGGCCGCATAGGCCGGAACCGACGGCTGGCAGACCGCGAGCACATGGGTGCGCGGACCGCCGGGCGGCGTGATGGCGGCCAGCCAGTCGACCAAATAATCGACATAATCGTCGAAATCGAAGCGCCCCTCGGCAAGCGGCGCCATCTTGGCGTCGCGCCAGTCGGTGATATAGACATCGTGGCTGGGCAGCATCCGTTCGACGGTGCCGCGCAGAAGAGTCGCATAATGGCCCGACATCGGCGCGACGATCAGCAGTTTCGGATCCCCTGCCGGCGCCCCGGGACGAAGGAAATGCTTCAACTGGCCGAACGGCTTGCGGGCGACGATCTCTTCGTTCACCGGCACCGCCCGGCCATCAATCAGCGTATGGTCGAAGCCGAAGGCCGGCTTGCCGCGCGGCGCCGACGCATGGGCGAACACATCGAGCGCCGCCGCCGCCACTTCCCCGACACCGCTGTAGGAAAGCGGATTCATCGGGCTTGCCCACCAGGATTCGCCAAGGCGCGCGGCGGCGCTGGCGCCGCTCAGCCAGCCACGGCCGAATTCATAAGCGTCGTAAAGCATCTGGTCCCTTTTCCCTCCCGGCGTCGCCATCCTCTGGCGCCGGGCGAGGCCGGCGGCCGTTCCCCCCAGAGGTTCCGACGGCATTCATGTCTGGACTTTTAGACATCGAAGGAGAATCTAGAACTGCTATCGCAGATTTGCACGCTTTTTTTGCGATGCAGCGCTATCATACTGGCAGCAAAGGAGAACATCATGCCCCATGAATCCGGTTCCAGCCGCCCGCTCGCCGGGCGTCGCGCCGCGGTGACCGGCTCGACGAGCGGCATCGGCCTGGCCATCGCCAAGGCGCTGGCGGCGGCGGGAGCGGACGTGGCCCTGAACGGCTTCGGCGACCATGGACCGGCGGTGGAAGAAGTCGGTTCGCACGGCACCAGGGTGGTGTTCGTCGGCGCCGATCTGATGAAGGGCAAGGAAGCGCAGGGCTTCGTGACCGAGGCGCAGAAGCAGTTGGGCGGGCTGGACATATTGGTGAACAACGCCGGAATCCAGCATGTGGACCCGATCGACGAATTTCCCGACGACAAATGGGACGCCATCATCGCCCTCAACCTGTCGTCCAACTTCCACACCATCAAGGCGGCGCTGCCGGCGATGAAGAAGGCCGGCTGGGGGCGGATTATCAACATCGATTCGGCGCACGGCCTCAGGGCGTCGCCCTACAAATCCGCCTATGTCGCGGCCAAGCACGGCCTCCTCGGCCTGACGAAGACCGTGGCGCTGGAAGTGGCGCAGACCGGAATCACCGTGAACGCCATCTGCCCCGGCTTCGTCGACACGCCGCTGGTGCGCGGCCAGATCAAGGACCAGGCCGAATCGAATCACATGAGCGAGGAACAGGTGATGAAGGACATCATCCTCGCCTCGCAGCCGACGAAGCGCTTCGTCACCAAGGAGGAGGTGGCCGACTGCGCGGTGTTCCTGTGCACCAGCGCCGCCGCCAACATGACCGGCACCGCCCTCAGCATCGACGGCGGCTGGACCGCGCGCTAGGGCGCGCCAAAACTGGACTCTGCGCTAGCGCGCCGAAACCGGGCCTAGTCGCGGTAGAGATAGTCTCTGGTCAGCGGCACCGCATCGCGGTGCCGCGCCAGCTGCAACTGGAACACCACATGGTCGTCGTGGCGGAAGGCGTTCATCGCCGCCGCCAGATAAAATTCCCACATGCGGAAGAAGCGCTCGTCGTAAAGGGCGACGATCTCGGCGCGCCTGGCCCGGCAGCGCTGCAGCCAGTGCTCCAGCGTCCAGGCATAATGGAGGCGCCACACCTCGATGTCGGCGGCCCATAGAAAGGCGTGCTCCACATGCGGCATCACCTCGGACAGCGCCGGGGTATAGCCTCCGGGGAAAATATATTTCGCCGTCCATGAATCGGTGGCGCCCTTGCCGCCGGCGCGGCCGATGAAGTGGATGAGGGCGATGCCGTCCTCGGTCAAAAGCCGCCCCACCTCGTCGAAATAGGTGAAATAATTGGGCCGCCCCACATGCTCGAACATGCCGACAGAGACGATGCGGTCGAACGGTCCCTCGGCATCGCGGTAATCCATCAGTTCGAAACGCACCTTGTCGGCGACTCCGAGCTGTTCCGCCCTGGCGCGGGCGTATTTCAACTGCTCTTCGGAAAGAGTGATGCCCAGCACTTCGGCGCCCGAGACCCGATGGATGTGGAAGGCCATGCCGCCCCAGCCGCAGCCGATGTCGAGCACCTTCTGCCCCGGCGCCAGCCGCAGTTTGCGGCCGATGATCTCCAGCTTGTCGCGCTGGGCGCGGTCGAGGTCGCTGGTTGCGCCGCGATTGTCCTCGCGGAAATAGCCGCAGCTGTATTGGCGATTTTCGTCCAGGAACAGTTCGTAGAGCCGGTCGGACAGATCATAATGGTGGTGGACGTTCTTCTTCGAGCGGGCGCGGGCGTTCAGTTCCTCCCAGTGGGCGGCGAGGCGCTGCTGGTTCCAGAGCTTGAGGCGAAGGCCGTTCGAACGGTCCCAGCGGAAATTGTCGACGACCAGGTCGAGCAGGTCGCCGATGTCGCCCTGCTCGACGGTGAGGCGGCCATCCATATAGGCTTCGCCGGTGCCGAGCGAGGGGTTGCGGGCGATCTTCCGCGCCGTCGCCGCGTCGGCAAGCCGCACCCGCACCAGCCGGCCGTCGGCCTCGCCGTAGCGGTGCACGTCGCCGTTCGCATAATGGAGTTCGAGCGTGCCGCGGCGGATGGCGCGCCGAAGGATTCGATCAAGGAGCCACATGGCGCCATTTGTGCCCAAACAGGGCCGGCAGGCAAGCCCCGCACTTCCTCAGCCGCCGTAGGCCGGCGGTTTCCACGGCTGCCTTTTTCCCCGCGCCAGGCTTCGCCACAGCCATTCCAGCGGCCCATAGCGGAAACGCCGCAGCCAGAAGCGCGACCACAGCAGTTGCGCCGCCCAGACCAGCGCCACCACGCCCAGCACCCGCGGCCGGCTGAGCTGGCCGTAAAGGCCAAGCCCCATCCCCGTGAACAGCAGATTGCCGACGACGGACGCCGCCACATAATTGCTGAGCGCCATGCGCCCGCAGGCCGCCAGCCGGGCGACGGCGCGCGGGGCGCGCCCGCCCTTCACCAGCAGCACGACCAGCGCCGCATAGCCGATCGCCATCGGCGGCGCCACCAGCAGCCGCGCCGCCTCGGCCT
>CAYYGQ010000047.1:0-12006 GCA_964471485.1 uncultured Sandaracinobacter sp.
TGATGAGGACGGGAAGGCGCGGATCCTTCTCCTTCACCACGTCCAGCAGTTCGAGACCGTCGAGCTTCGAGCCTTGCAGCCAGATGTCGAGGATCAGCAGCGACGGCCGGCGCTCGGCCATGGCGGCCAGCGTTTCGTCGCTGTCGGCCGCGGTCCGGGTCTGGTAGCCTTCGTCTTCAAGGACTCCGGCGATCAGCGAGCGAATGTCCGCTTCGTCGTCGACAACAAGGATTTCAAGTGGCATGTCAGCTTCTTATCTGCTCCGGTTCAGACTTTGACAACAGCATCCGGTTGACGGACATATCGAACTCCATCCGCACGAAGGCGCCGCCATCGACCCGGTTGCCGATGGCCATGCGGCCGTGGTGATCCTCGATGATGCGCTTGACGATGGCGAGGCCGAGACCGGTGCCGCGCTGGCGCGTGGTGACATAAGGCTCGAACAGGCGGTCGCGCAATTCGTCGGGGATGCCGCAGCCGCTGTCGAGAATTTCGACGGCCAGAAGATCGCCGTCTTTGCTGATGCGGATTTCCACTTCACTTTTTGCCGGATGCGTTGCGGATTGAATTGCTTCCGCGGCGTTCTTCAGCAGATTGGTGAAAGCCTGCCCGATCTGCCTGCGGTCGCAGACGAAGGCCGGAAGCTGCGTTGGGGCGTGCAGCGAAAAATGCACGTTCGGCGTCGCCACCTCGGCCAGGAATAGCGCCTGCCGGGCGATTTCCAGCAGCGATTCGGTGTGAAAGCTGGGGTTCGGCATCCGCGCGAACGACGAAAATTCGTCCACCATCCGCCTAAGGTCGCCCACCTGCCGGATGATGGTTTCAGTCAATTTATCAAAAACTTCTACGTCGTTTCTTATTTCATGTCCGAATCTTCGTTTCAGCCGTTCGGCCGACAGCACGATCGGAGTGAGCGGGTTTTTGATTTCATGGGCAATCCGCCGCGCCACGTCCGACCAGGCGGCGCGGCGCTGGTCGGCCAGTTGCTGGGTTATGTCGTCGAAGGTGAGGATATAATTTCCCCTGTGGCCGCTGTCGGCGGTCAGGCGCACCGCCAGGGTCTGGGTGTCGGTGCCGCCATGGCCGCCCGTTCTTGCCCGCGAGATTTCGCCGGCGACCACGGCTTCGGCGCGCGCGGTTTGCAGCAGGGCCGCCAGCGCCGGCGCCACCGCATCGAGCGGCCGGCCGGCAAGGCCCGAACTGTCGCTGTCGAGCAGGCTTTCGGCGCTGGCGTTCGCAAGCTGAATCTGGCCGTCCTCGTCGACCGAAAGCACCCCGGCCGAGACGCCGGACAGCACCGCCTCGATGAAATGCCGGCGCATTTCCGACTGGGTATTGGCTTCGAGCAGCGCCTTCTGCTGCGCCTTCAACTGCCCGGTCATGCGGTTGAAGCTGCGCGCCAGCGCGCCAAGCTCGTCGCCGGCGCGCTGCGGGTCGACGCGGGCGTCGAGGTCGCCCTCGCCCACCCGCTCGGCCGCTTCGGCAAGGTCGCCGATCGGCTCGACCAGCCTGGTCGCCAGGAGAATGGCGAACCAGACGGCAACCGCCACCACCAGCAGCGCCACCACCAGCAGGATCAGGTTGAACCGCCACTGCAACGCCCGCGAGCGCTCGGTCAGCGCCTTGTAGTCGCTCAAGGCCGCCTGCGTTCGCGCCACCTGTTGCAGCACCCGCGGTTCGACGACGCGGCTGGTGTAGACGAAGATGGGGACGGCGGCGCTCAGCCGCACCACCGCCTCCACCCGGTCGCGGGCCGAGGCGATCGCCAGCGCTTCGCCGGGCTGGATCTGCGCCAGGTCGAGGGCGGCCATCCGCCTTGGCAGTTGCGGCTCGTCGAGGGCGACGGCGGCGAGGATGGCCGGTTCCGGGCCATCGGTGCGGAACACCGCCGCTTCCGACAGGTTGCGCGCCGCCACCTGGAAGGCCAGCCCTTCCCGAAAACTGGGGGAATTGACGCCGAAATCCGCCCAGTAATCGGAAACGTCGCGCCCCATGGCGACGATATCGTCGAGGATTCTGGACTTGTTTTCCTCGACATAGGCTTCGGCAACGAGATCGGCGTTGTCGAGCACGGTTTTCGCCCGGTCGGAAAACCAGAACTGCACGCCGAACTGGAACAACAGCGAAGCAAAGACGACGACGAGGATGGTCGGCATGGCGACGAGGGCGGCGAACAGGGCGACCAGGCGGACGTGGAGGCGCGCCCCTGCCCGCCCGGCGCGGCGGTGGGCAATCAGCACGGCGACGCGGCGGCCGATCAGAAACAGCAGCGCCAATAGCGGCAGCAGATTGGCCACCAGCAGCAAGGCCACCAGCGAGGGCGAGAAGCCCTCGGCGGGGGCGCGCCGCCCGGTCAGAAAGGCGTAGGAAACCAGCCCGACGACGAGGGCGATGGCGCCGACGGCGACTTCGAGCGTGGCCGACTGGCCGGGGCTGGCGGCCCAGCGACCGAAGCGCCGCCGCAGCCGCCGCCAGCGCACCGTGATATGCTGCCACATGGATCCCGTCGCCACCGACATAGGCCCTCTTAACAGCTATGCGTTGCCAAAGGAACACAGTTCGGGTTGTAGCGTGGCGGAAGAGACACTTGCCTCGTTCCCGCCGGGATCAGGCTGCCAAAATCAGGCCGCCTTCGCTTCGAGGGGGCGCGCGCCATCCTGCTGTGCGCCGTAGAAGGCGCGCAGCATCTCCATCACCTGGTCGGCGTCGGTCAGCATGTTGACGCGGTTGCGAAATTCCGCCGAGCCATGCAGCCCTCTAGTGTACCAGCCGAGATGCTTGCGGGCGATCGGCACGCCATGGGCGCGGCCGTACAGCCCGAGCATTTCCCGATAATGTTCGAGGATGAGATCCAGTTGCGCCGCCAGCGGCGGCGCTTCGGGAACCGGCTTCCCGGCCAGATCGGCCATCACCTGCGCCAGCAGCCACGGCCGGCCATAGGCGCCGCGGCCGACCATCACGCCGTCGGCGCCGGATTGCGCCAGCGCCGTCCTGGCATCGGCCGGAGAGCAGATGTCGCCGTTGACGATGACCGGAAGCTTCACCGCCCGCTTGACGCTGGCGACGAAGGCCCAGTCGGCCGTCCCCGAATACATCTGGTTGCGGGTGCGGCCATGAACGGAGATCATGCGCACGCCCAGATCCTCGGCGATGCGCGCCAGTTCCGGGGCGTTCAGGCTATCGTGGCACCAGCCCATGCGCATCTTCAGGGTGACGGGAACCGAGACCGCCTTCACCGTCGCCTCGATCAGCCGGGCGGCAAGGCCCGGATCCTTCATCAGATGCGAGCCGGCGTGGCCGTTCACCACCTTTTTCACCGGGCAGCCCATGTTGATGTCGATGATGGCGGCGCCGCGCTGTTCGTTGAGGCGCGCCGCCTCGGCCATGACGCGCGGCTCGCAGCCCGACAGCTGCATCGACACCGGATCCTCGCTTGGATCCCAGGCGGCCTTCTGCAACGACTGGCGGGTTTCGCGCACCATCGCCTCGGAGGCGATCATTTCGGTGACGGTGAGACCGGCGCCGAAGCGCTTCACCAGCGTGCGGAACGGCCGGTCGCTGACTCCGGTCATCGGCGCCAGAATCACCGGCGCGCCGATACGCACCGGGCCGATGGAAAGGGGGGGCACTGTCTGCGTCATGGTGTTCAGAACGGCCGACCCATAGGCGAAAGCCCCCTTTGCGACAAGGGAGGAAGCGCCTATGCCAGCGGCCATGGCCACCGTCCCGACGACCGCAGCGCTGATCCTGGCCGCCGGCCGCGGCGTCCGCGCCGGCGGCGACCTTGCCAAACAATATCGGCGGCTGGCGGGAAAGCCGCTGCTGCGCTGGTCGGCCGAAGCGCTGCTGCGCCACCCGGCGGTGCATAAGGTGCATGTGGTGGCGGCGGCAGGCGACAGGGAACTGGCGGCGGCCGCGCTCGCCGGGCTGGATGTCTCCATCGGTGTCGGCGGCGCCAGCCGGCAGCAGTCGGTCCGCCTGGGGCTGCGACAACTGGAGGCCCACGCGCCGGATCGGGTGCTGGTGCACGATGCCGCCCGCCCGCTGCTGCCGGCCGCCATGATCGACCGGGTGCTGGGCGCGCTGGACGAAGCGCCCGGCGCCTGCCCCGCCCTGGCCGTGGTCGACAGTTTGCGGCGCGGCGGCGGATATGGCGGCGAATATATCGAGGGCGAAGTCCCGCGGGAGGGGTTGTGGCGGGCGCAGACGCCGCAGGGGTTCGATTACGCGCTGCTTTGCGCCGCCCATGAGGCCCACCATGAGGCCCACCATGAGGCCCATGCGCGGGTGGCGGAGGGCGCCACCGACGACGCCGAACTGTTCCGCGCCGCCGGCCATGCGGTGCGGATCGTTGCCGGCGACGAACGGGCGATGAAGGTGACGAATCCGGGCGATTTCGACCTCGTGGCGCGGTTTCTGCCCTGGGCGAACGTCAGCGGCCTGGGGTTCGATGTGCACCGCTTCGGCGACGGCGGCCATGTCTGGCTTTGCGGCGTCGCCATTCCGCATGCCCGTGGCCTCGTCGGCCACAGCGACGCCGATGTCGGCCTGCACGCGCTGACGGACGCCATCCTCGGCGCCCTTGGCGCCGGCGACATCGGCCAGCATTTCCCGCCAGCCGACCCGCGCTGGAAAGACGCCTCGTCCGATCGCTTTCTGGCGCACGCGGCGCAACTGGTGGAGGAAGCCGGCGGCCGCATCCTGCATTGCGACGTCACCCTCATCTGCGAAGCGCCCAGAATCGGCCCGCACCGCGCGGCGATGCTGGCGCGGCTTGGCGACATCCTTGGCCGCCATGCCCCCCGCCTGAACCTGAAGGCGACGACCACGGAAGGGCTTGGCTTTGCCGGCCGCCGCGAGGGAATCGCGGCGCAAGCCCTGGCCACCCTCCGCCTGCCGGACTGGAGCGCGCTGTGAACTTCGACCCGGAACTGCTTGCCCTGGCGAAACAATGTGTCGACGAAAACCGCAAGGCCGGCCGCTTTGCGACAACGGCCGAAAGCTGCACCGGCGGCCTGGTGTCGGCGGCGCTGACGGAAATCGCCGGCGCCTCCGACATGTTCGGCTGTTCGTTCGTCACCTATTCGAACCGCGCCAAGATGGCGCTGCTGGACGTTCCGGGCGAGCTTCTGAAGGCGCATGGCGCCGTCTCCGAGCCGGTGGCGCGCGCCATGGCGGCGGGCGCCCTTGCAAAAAGCGGCGCCAGTGTCGCCGTCGCCATTTCCGGGGTTGCCGGGCCTGGGGGCGGCAGCGCCGCGAAGCCGGTGGGGACGGTTGCCTTCGCTTGCGCCGTTCGCGGCGTTCCCGGCGGGGAAGGCGCCACGATCACCGCCGAAACCCGGCATTTCGGCGATCTGGGGCGCGCCGAAGTCCGCCGTCAGGCGGCGCTGGTGGCGCTGCGGATGCTGTTGCCGTAAAGCGCGGCGGCGCGTTTCTCGAAACTGCCGACCATGCGCCGGAAGGCTTCCGAAAACACCGCGCCGGCAAGCGTTTCAAAGACTTTCGAGCGAAATTCAAAGTCCAGCAGGAATTCGAGTTCCGTCTGCTCGCCATCGGGGCGGAAATGCCATTCGTTCTGGAGCCGCCGCAATGGTCCCGACACATAATCGACATGCACGAGGGTTGGCCGATGCAGTTCCACCCGGCTGGTAAAGGTTTCCTTTAACGCCTTGAAACCGACCGACATGTCGGCCACCAGCAGATGCGGTTCGCTGGAACGGATTCGCACCGCCGCAACCCAGGGCAGAAATTCCGGGTAACGGCCGACATCGGCCACCAGATCGAACAACTGCTCGGCCGACCAGGGCAGCCGGCGGAGTTCACGATGCCGCGGCAACCGTGGCCGACTTTTCGTTGGCCGCCCGCCGCGCCGCCTGCAAGCGGGCGAAATCGGCGCCGGCGTGATAGCTGGAGCGCGTCAGCGGGCTGCACGCCGCCAGCAGAAATCCCTTGGCCCGCGCCATCGCCGCATAGCCGGCGAAGGTCTGCGGGGTGACGAATTCCTCGACCCTGGCGTGGCGCGGCGTCGGTTGCAGATATTGGCCGATGGTGAGGAAATCGATTCCGGCCGAGCGCATATCGTCCATCACCTGGGTCACTTCGTTGCGCTGCTCGCCAAGGCCGACCATGATGCCGGATTTGGTGAACAGCGTCGGGTCCATGGTTTTCACCCGTTCCAGCAGGCGAAGCGAATGGTAGTAGCGGGCGCCGGGGCGGATGGTCGGGTACAGCCTCGGCACGGTTTCGAGATTGTGGTTGTAGACATCCGGCCCGGCCTCGACGATGCGGGCGACCGCGTCCAATGGCTTGTTGCGGAAGTCGGGCGTCAGGATCTCGATGGTGGTTTCCGGGGTGCGCTTCCTCAGTTCGCCGATCACCTTCACAAACTGGCTGGCGCCGCCGTCGGCCAGATCGTCGCGGTCGACCGAAGTGATGACGATGTGCTTCAGATGCAGTTCGGCGGCGGCGTCCGCCACATGGGCCGGTTCCAGCGGATCGACGCGGTTCGGCATCCCGGTCTTGATGTTGCAGAAGGCGCAGGCGCGGGTGCAGGTGTCGCCAAGGATCATCACCGTGGCGTGGCCCTTGCTCCAGCATTCGCCGATGTTCGGGCAGGCCGCTTCCTCGCACACGGTGTGGAGGGCAAGGCGGCGCATCAGCGTCCGGGTTTCCTGCACGCCCTTGGAGGTGGGGGCGCGGACCCGAAGCCAATCGGGCTTTTTCGCGCGCGGGGATGTGGCGCGGGCCGCGGGCTGAACTGGTGCGGGCTGAAGCGGATCGTCGGTCATGAGGCCGTCATAGAACGGGCGATGATTCCCGGCAACCGCATGGCACGGATGCAGGCCGGACTTTTCAGCGAAAAGGCCGCACCCGTCGAAGGGTGCGGCCTTTCATGCCCGGTATCGGATCAGTTGCTGGCGATTGGCTGGCGCTCGCGGCGGCGAAGCGAGGCGCCGACCAGGCCGAAGCCGAGGATCAGCATCCCCCAGGTGGCCGCTTCGGGAACGGTTGCCGCCACGAGGCTTCCGGATTCCGCCCAGCGGGTGCCGCCGTCGGTGACAATCTGCACTTCGGAGGTGCTGGTGGCGAGCGGATTGTCGCCATCCGTCAAGGGTGGATTGGCGAGGTAGATGCTCAGTTGCGCCATGGGCGATCCGAATTGCGCCCAAAGCCCCTGCGCGGCGTTCCACGAGATCATTGTGGCGTCCGCAAAGGTGTAGGTGCGGCCGACAAAGCTTCCATAAGGCGAGCCGATACTGTCGGACGACGTGATGCTGAAATCTTCGATATTGGCAAAATTGTCGCTGAGCGAGATCGAGCCGGTGAGCGTGCCGCCATCGACCAGAACGACGTTGTCGAGATTGAAGATGACCGTGGCCGCCGCCGGATTGGCGAGCAGCAATGCGGCCGCGGCGGCGCTTCCGAGCAAGGCTAGTTTCATGGTTCAAACCCCTGTTACTACAGTTCCGACCCCGGGTTTCGACATGCCGAAATTGCCTTCTGCCACGACAGACTCTGGCGAAGCGCATTGCCCGGTTATCCGCTATGTAAAAGCCAATTCGGAGCATATCAAAAATCATGCCAGGAAATGATGGTTAATCCATTACGGATGGGGTTTCGGGCATTCGCGGCCTTCCCCCGGCCCTGGCGGCCGGGGGGTGCGGGATGGCATATTGCCCGGTTGTTCCACGCCCGCCGATTGCCTAAATATGGGCGCCATGCCGTCCAGCCTGCCCAACCTGCTGACCCTTAGCCGGATTCTGGCGGTGCCCCTGTTCGTGGCGCTGATGTGGAAGGCGAACTGGTTTGGCTATACGCTTGCCTTTGCGCTTTATTGCGTGGCCGGGCTGACGGATTATCTCGACGGCGTGCTGGCGCGCGCCCAGGGAACGGTGTCGAAGCTCGGCATCTTCCTCGACCCGATCGCCGACAAGATCATGGTGGCGGCCGTCATCGTCATGCTGATTCACAACGGCCAGATCAGCGGTTATCACAGCATTCCGGCCCTGATCATCATCCTGCGCGAAATCGCCGTTTCCGGCCTGCGCGAGTTTCTGGCGACGGCGCGGGTGTCGCTTCCGGTGTCGCAACTGGCGAAATGGAAGACCACCTTCCAGATGATTTCGCTTGGCGCGCTGATCCTGGCGCCGGGCAGCGCCCACTGGTGGCCGGCGCTGCCGTCGCAGCCGGTCGGCCTGGTCACGCTGTGGCTGGCGGCCGGGCTTACCCTGCTGACCGGCTGGGATTATCTGAGGATCGGCATCCGCCACATGACCGACGAACCGCCGAAATGAGCGTTCGCCTGCTGTATTTTTCCTGGGTGCGGGAACGCATCGGCCTTGACGGCGAGGAACTTTCGCTGGCCGATTTGACCGCCCACTCCACCGATGTCGCCGGGCTGATCCGCCTGCTGAGCGGGCGCTCTCCCGGGCACGCCGCCGCCTTTGCCGATCCGTCGCGCCTGCGGGTGGCCATCAACCAGCAATATTGCGGGTTCGACGCCCGCGTCGGCGATGGCGACGAAGTGGCCTTTTTCCCGCCGGTAACGGGTGGCTGACGATGTTTTTCACCCGCGTGCAGGCGGAACCATTCGACCTGGGGCTGGAACATGCGCGCATGGCCCGAACGCTGGCGCCCGCCGCCGGCGCCATCGTCAGCTTCGTCGGCCAGGTGCGCGAGGCGCCGCTTTTCCTCGAACATTATCCGGCCATGGCCGGGCGGCAACTGGACGCGCTTCTGGCCGACGCGCGCCGGCGCTGGCCGCTGCTGGGGGCAGCGGCGATCCACCGTTACGGCCCGCTCGCCGTCGGCGACCCCATCGTGCTGGTGCTGACGGCGAGCGCCCACCGCGCCGCCGCCTTCGAGGCCGCCTCTTTTCTGATGGACTGGCTGAAGTCCAGCGCCCCCTTCTGGAAAAAGGCGCCCGAGGGCTGGGTGGAGGCAAGGGCCGCGGACGACGAGGCCGCCGCCCGCTGGTGATCAGCCGGCGGCGATCACCACCTTCCCCGTGGCCTTGCGGTCCATCAGCATGCGAATGGCCTCGGCGCCGCGTTCCAGCGGGAACCGGGCGGAAATATGCGGGCGCAACCGCCCTTCCCCATACCAGCCGAACAGTTCGCGCATATTGTCGTGGCGGGTTTCGGCTTCGCGGGCGATGAAGCTGCCCCAGAACACGCCGACGATCGACGCCCCCTTGATGAGCGGCAGGTTGAGCGGGATCTTCGGGATGTCGCCGGCGGCAAAGCCGATCACCAGATAGCGCCCGCGCCAGGCGATGGAGCGGAAAGCCGGTTCGGCGAAGCGGCCGCCGACGGGGTCGTAGATCACATCGGCGCCCCGGCCGTTCGTCAGTTCCTTCACTCGCTCTCTCAGGTCTTCGGTCGTGTAGTCCAGCAGTTCGTCGGCGCCGTGCTCGCGGGCCAGCGCCAGCTTTTCCGCCGACGAGGCGGCGGCGATGACCCGCGCCCCCATGGCCTTGCCGATTTCGACCGCGGCGAGGCCGACGCCGCCGGCCGCCCCCAGCACCAAGAGCGTTTCTCCGGGGCGGAGGGCGGCGCGCTGTTTCAGCGCATGGTGCGCGGTGCCATAGGCAAGCCCGATGCTGGCGGCGACCGCGAACGGCATCTGTTCCGGGATGGCGACGAGCTGTGTCTCGGCGGCCAGGAAGCATTCCTGAAAGGCGCCCTGGCCGATCATCGCCATCACCCGGTCGCCAACGCGAAAGCGGGTGACGCCCTCGCCGACCGAATCGACCACGCCCGCCGCCTCGCTTCCCGGCACGAACGGCAGCGGCGGCTTGGTCTGGTAGAGGTTCTGGATGATGAGGACATCGGGGAAATTCACCCCCGCCGCCCGCATGGCGACCCGCACCTGACCCGGCCCAGGCTCTGGCGCGGGCAGATCTTGCAGCACCAGCTTTTCCGGCGGGCCATGTTCAACGCACAGCAGTGCCTTCACATCCTTCTCCTTCTTCATCAGATATGTTCGCGCGCTTCGACCAGCGAGCGCGCGAACAGACGGAATTCCTCCGCGCGGGGGCTGGACGGGCGCCAGGCCAGGGCAATCCCGCGCGCCGCGCCCTCGTTTCCAAGCGGCCGCGCCAGAATGGCGGTGTTGGCGAGGATGCCGGCGTCGATCGCCATCTGCGGCAGCAGCGTCATGCCGATGCGGTTGTCGACCATCTGCACCAGCGTGTGCAGCGAGGTGCCAAGCACCGAGGGGTCGGGGCTGAACGCCAGGCGCCGGCAGGCGGCGAGCGCATGGTCTTTCAGGCAGTGGCCGTCTTCCAGCAGCAGCAGGCGGTTGTCGTCGATCCGCGCCGGGTCGATGAAATCGGGCGGATCCGGCAGATCGTCGCGGTGAAAGGCAAGGCGGATCGGATCGTCGAACAGCTGCTCATATTCGATTTCGCCGCAATTATAGGGCAGCGCCAGCAGCAGACAGTCGAGCGCGCCGCGCGCCAGCGCCTCGCAGGCCGGGCCGGACTGTTCCTCGCGCAGGAACAGTTTCAGATCCGGCCACTGCATCCGCAGGCGCGGCAGGATGGCCGGCAGCAGGAAGGGGGCGATGGTGGGGATCACGCCAAGCCGCATCTGGCCGGTCAGCGGCTCGCCGGCGGCGCGCGCCAGTTCGCGGATGGCGCTTGCCTCGGCCAGCAGCCGGCCGGCGCGCTTCATCACCTGCTCGCCGATCAGGGTGAAGCGGACCTGGCGGCGGCTGCGCTCCACCAGGGTGACGCCGAGCAGCGTTTCCAGTTCGAGGATTCCGGCCGAAAGCGTCGATTGGGTGACATGGCATTCCTCGGCGGCGCGGCCGAAATGGCCGGTGCGATGGAGGGCGGCCAGATATTGCAGTTGCCGGATGGTGGGCAGATGGATCATGATGGAAAGATAGTCGGCGTGGCCGATTTGGGAATAGCCGCCCTGCCCGGTTCGCCGCCGGCCAGCAGGCGGCCGCGTCGAAGGAGACAGACATGGCGCTCGAACATGCGGCCCCCGGTGAAGTCGTCGATCTTGCGCCTTATGGCGCCGGCATCGGCGCCGCGCGGACGACGGCGATCGTCAAGGCGGACCTGTTCGAGGTGGCGCGCCTTGTCGTCCGCCAGGGCAGCGAGATCCGCACCCACGAGGTGGATGGGCCGATCATGCTGCAATGCCTGGAAGGCGAAGCGGTCATCGGCCTTGCCGGGGGCGGCGTGAAGCTGGCCGCCGGCCAGTGGATGCACATCGAAGGCCGCGAGCCGCATTCGGTGCGCGGGGTGACGGACACGTCGCTGCTGCTGACCATTTTGTTCCCGCACGGCAAGGGTAGCTGAGGGCGGCCTCGTCAGGACAGCAGGTCCTGGAACATCCCGAAGGCGCTGGTGGCCAGCAGCAAGGTGCCGACAAGGCGCACCAGCACCGCCGGCGACAGCCGCTTTGCAAGCAACGCCCCGAACGGCGAGGACACCACGGCGCCCGCCAGCAGCCCGAGGACGGCGTTGCCGAGCAACTCCCATCCAAGCAGCGACAGGAAGGTGGCGGAACTGGCGATGGCGATGACAAATTCCGCCATGTTGACGGTGCCGACCGCCTTGCTTGGGTAGGTGCCCTGAATGATCAGGCTGGGCGTGCAGATCGGTCCCCAGCCGCCGCCGCCGGCGGAATCGAAAAACCCGGCGACGAGGCCGAGCGGGCCGACATATTTCGGTTTGCGGTAATGGGCGTGGTGCAGCGACCGGCGCAGCAGCAGCAGCAGGCCAAGCACCGCCAGATAGACCTGCATCAGCAGCCGCGCCGTGCCGATCGGCAGGCCGGTCAGCAGCCAGGCGCCGATGATCGAGCCGACGATTCCTGGAATCGACAGGCGAATCAAAAGCTTCCAGTCGACATTGCCGACCATGGCATGGCTGAGGCCGGAAATCGGCGCCGTAATCACCTTCACCACATGGATTCCGGCCGAGGCGGCCTTGGGCGGCACGCCCGTCGCCACCAGAACGGACGAGGAAATCCCGCCGAAGCCGCCGCC
>CAYYGQ010000048.1:0-11852 GCA_964471485.1 uncultured Sandaracinobacter sp.
TGGTCGACGCCGGCGTTCGCCAGCACCAGCCCCAGCCGGTGGCGAACGATCAGCACCCCCGGCCGCGCCCGCACCACGTCGCTGCTTTCGGAAAGGATCAGTTCGACAAGGCGGGCATCCTTGCCCGTCACCCGCGCCAGGTCCAGGGCGCGCTTCCCCGGAACGACGGACGCCAGCGCCACCTGCCGTCCTTCCGCCTTGGAGACGATCTTCTGCGCCAGCACCAGCACATCGCCATGGCGCGGCCGCAGCGCCGCCCGGCGAAGGGCGTCGGCGGCCAGCGCCGCCAGATCGTCGCCCGGCCGCACCAGCGGCACCCCCGGCAGAGCGGTGATGATGATGTTCACGCCATTTCCCCGTATCTCGCGCCATCCGGCATAACCGAAGCATGGGCCGAATCATGGCGCAAGGGCGATGCCCTCCTCCGGCTCAGATGCCGGTGATGCGGATGCCGGAACCCGGCACCTTGTAGCGGCGGTTCAAGGCAATCAGCACCGAGGTCAGCGCCTCCGCCACCACCGAATTGCAAAGCGGGCCGGCATTCCACGCCCTGAGGCCGATTTCCCTTGCCAGGCCGATCACGGTCTCGGCGGCTTCCGCATCGTCGGACGAAACCAGCACGTCGCATTCCACTTCGGCGCCGAGCTTCACCAGATGATGGGCGGAAATATTCTGGAACGCCGACACCACCCGCACGCCATCGCCAAGCCGGCGCTGCACGGCCTCCACCGCCGAGCCGCCCTCCGGCAGTTGCACCCGGCTTACCTTCGGTGGCACCAGCGGCACCGTCACATCGATCAGAATCTTGCCGGCAAGCGCCTTCGCCACTTCATCGACGGTCGCCTGCTGCGCCGCGTAAGGGACGGCAAGAACGACGATTTCGGCGGCGGCGGCGGCCTCGACATTGCTGGCGCCGCGCACGAATTTGCTGCCAAGCGTCTCGTTCATGGCGGCGGCGGCGGCGGCGGCGCGCTCGGCCGAGCGGCTGCCGAGGATCACCGCATGGCCGTGATGCGCCCAGCGCAGCGCCAGGCCGCCCCCCTCCTTGCCGGTGCCGCCAAGAACCGCGATCGTGGATTTTGCTTCAGACATGCACTGGCTCCATTGCTTTCGACTGGCGGACTTTTCGCGGCGGCGTCTGCACCATGGCCGACAGCGGCGGCGCGTTCAGCCCGCGTTGGCGGGTGGCCTCGCTGACCGCGCCGTAAAGCGTGGTGCGCTGGCGCGGAACCCGGCCGATGGCGCGGATCATCCGCTCCATCGCTTCGGGCGGCATTTCCTGGCCATGAAGGGTGCCGGCGGCGCGGGAAATGCTTTCGTTCATCAAGGTGCCGCCGACATCGTTGGCGCCCCCTTTAAGGCAGGCCTGCACCGCCTGCTCGCCAAGCTTCACCCAGCCGACCTGGATCGAAGGGATGTGCGGATGGAGCGCCAGCCGGGCAACCGCATGCATCAGCCGCACTTCGCGCCAGGTCGGGCCATGCCGCGCCTTGCCCTTGAGCGCGATCGGCGCCTCCATGTGCACGAAGGGCAGCGGCACGAATTCGGTGAAGCCGCCGGTTTCTTTCTGCAAATCGCGCAGATGCAGCAGGTGGCGCGCCCAGTGGCGCGGGGCATCCACATGGCCGAACATGATGGTGGAAGTGGTGCGAAGGCCGACACGGTGGGCGGTGCCGACCACCTCCAGCCATTGCCGCGTCGTCAGCTTGTCGGGGCAGAGGATGCGCCGCACCTCGTCGTCGAGGATTTCCGCCGCCGTCCCCGGCAGCGTGCCCAGCCCTTCCGCTTTCAGTTGCCGCAGGAAGGTTTCAAGATCGAGACCAAGCGTTCGCGCGCCCTGGAACACTTCGAGCGGCGAAAAGGCGTGGACGTGGAGATCGGGCACCGCTTCCCGCACCGCCCGCAGCAGCGTGAGATAGGTGTCGCCGGTGTAGCGCGGGTGGATGCCGCCTTGCAGGCAGACTTCGGTGGCGCCGCGCGCCCAGGCCTCGCGCGCACGGCGCACCACTTCCGCCACGTCGAGATCGTAAGGGCGGCCGCGCAAGTTCTCGTCGGTCTGCCCCTTGGAGAAGGCGCAGAAGCCGCATTTGTAGACGCAGATATTGGTGTAGTTGATGTTGCGGTTGACGACATAGGTGACGGTGTCGCCGTTCACCTGTTGCCGCAGCGCGTCGGCGGCGGCGGCGACATGGTCGAGATCGGCGCCGCGCGCTTCGAACAGGCATTCGATCGCCGCCTCGTCCAGGTCGTCGCCGGCCATCGCCGCATCGACAAGGCCGACGACCGCCGGGTCCGGCGCCAGCGCCGAACGCACCGGGCGCGGCAGCGCGGAGAGACTGCCCGGCGCCCAGCGATGGCCGCGCGCCAGGCCCGACGAATCCGCTGCGGCAAAGGCGGGGCCGACCATCGCCGGATCGAGCCAGCGCCCGGAATCGGCCAGATAGCGCGGATAGATGGGCAGCCTTGCCACCAGGTGCCGCCCGGCCGCTTCGGTCGCGGCGCGCAGCCGCTCCACCTCGGGCCAGGGGCGTTCGGGGTTCACATGGTCGGGCGTCACCGGCGACACGCCGCCCCAGTCGTTGATGCCGGCCTTGATCAGGCGGCCGAGATCGCCTTCGGCAAGATTGGGCGGCGCCTGGATGTTCATGGCGGGGCCGAGAATCGCCCGCGCCTCGGCGATGGTCCAGCAAAGCTCGTCCATGCTCGGCTCGGGGGCGTTCGCCATCACCGTTCGCGGCTTGGCGCGAAAATTCTGCACGATCACTTCCTGGATATGGCCATAGCGCTGGTGCAGGTCGCGAATGGCGTCCAGCGCCTGCAACCGCTCGTCGCGAGTTTCGCCGATGCCGATGAGGATTCCGGTGGTGAAGGGAATGGCCAGTTCGCCGGCCATCCGCAGCATCTCCAGCCGCGCCGCCGGCTCCTTGTCGGGCGAGCGGTAATGCGGGCCGCCCCTGTCGCCAAGCCGTTCGGCGACGGTTTCCAGCATCAGCCCCTGCGACACCGACACTTTCCGCAGCATGGCGAGGTCGGCGCGCCCCATCACCCCGGCGTTGATGTGCGGCAGCAGCCCGGTCTCGTCGCGGACGAGGGCCGCCATTTCGGCGAGGTAGGAAAGCGTGGTTTCATGGCCCAGCGCCGCCAGTTCGTCGCGGGCGACGGCAAAGCGCAATTCCGGCTTGTCGCCAAGGGTGAACAAGGCCTCGGTGCAGCCGGCGGCCTGCCCGGCGCGGGCAATCGCCAGCACCTCGTCGCGCGACAGATAGGCCCGTTCGCCACGGCGCGGCGGCTGGGCGAAGGTGCAGTAATGGCAGCGGTCGCGGCACAGCCTGGTCAGCGGAATGAACACCTTCGGCGACCAGCTCTGCAAAACACGGCCCGCGGCCTCCGGCTGACCCGAACCCACGGCCTCCGGCCGGCCCGAAATCGTCACCATCGAAGGACGGAACCGCAACTTCTGACTGTCATTTCTCGCCTCCGCAGATCCGATCTCCGCCGTATATTCCCGCCCCGAACGAATGTCCAATTCTAATCCATGTAGCAATATTCTTGCACGAAATACCGGCCTCCGGCCCAGGCCGCCGCGCCTGGCCAGACCTGGGCGGCCGGATACGGGTGGCCGGATACAGGCGGCAGGCGCTGGGCAGCCGCCAAAGCAAAGGCGCGGAAAGAAAAGCCTTCCCGCGCCTTTCGCCGGCGGTTTTTCCGCTCAGGCGGCTTTCAGCACATCCTCGATCTCGCGCTGGGCGGCCGGCTCGTCGATGTTCTTCATCGCCGCCACTTCGCGCGCCAGCCGGCTGATAGCCGCTTCGAAAATCTGCCGCTCGGAATAGCTTTGTTCCGGCTGATCCTCGGCGCGGTGCAGGTCGCGCACCACTTCGGCGATCGACACCAGGTCGCCGGAATTGATCTTGGCTTCATATTCCTGCGCCCGCCGCGACCACATGATGCGGCGCACCTTGGGCTTGCCCTTCAGCGTCAGCAGCGCGTCCTTCAGCGTCGCCTCGCTGGAAAGCTTGCGCATCCCCACCGATTCCGCCTTGTCGATCGGCACCTTCAGCGTCATCCGCTCCTTGTCGAAACGAAGCACATAAAGTTCGAGCCTGGCGCCGGCGATTTCGCTCGCCTCGATCTCCGTCACCCGTCCGACGCCATGCTTCGGGTAAACGACATTGTCCCCGATCTCGAACCCAAGAGCCTTTGCCGCCATTGACCAGCCGTCCTTTCCTGTCGTCGAAACCGGCCCGCGCCGCCATGCTCGCCGCCCTTCCACAAGGGAACGGCGCTTCGAACGCGCCACATGCACATCCCCCTGCCGATCGTGGCAGGGTCGACATGCACCGCGGCTAATGTTGAAATGCTGGCAGAACCGATCTCGTCCGATGATATCCACACCAGCGCGACCTTTCCGGCAGAACCGAAACGGTCGCGCAGCAGCGACGCCCAAAGAACCGCAGGCCGCGGAGGAGCGCGTCAAAGCGCCAGCGTCCGCCTGCCTCTGCCGCCTTCGGGCCAAGCCTCTATAGCAGAATTGGCCCGATCATTCCACCTGAAAGCACAAGCGGTCGTTTCCCGGCCGCTCAGGCCTCTTCCTCGGCGTCTTCGCCCGACAGCATCACTTCGGATACGCCATCGGCGTTGGCGCGGATGGCGGCTTCGATGCGGTTGGCGATGTCCGGGTTTTCCGCCAAGAATTTCTTGGCGTTTTCCCGGCCCTGGCCGATCCGCGTGCTGTCGTAGGAAAACCACGAGCCGGATTTCTCCACCAGCCCGGCCTTGACGCCGAGATCGAGGATTTCCCCGGTCTTCGAAATGCCGGCGCCGTACATGATGTCGAACTCCACCTGGCGGAACGGCGGCGCCACCTTGTTCTTCACCACTTTCACCCGCGTGGTGTTGCCGATGATGTCGTCCTTGTCCTTGATCTGGCCGGTGCGACGGATATCAAGCCGAACCGAGGCATAGAATTTCAAGGCGTTGCCGCCGGTGGTGGTTTCCGGGTTGCCGTACATGACGCCGATCTTCATCCGCACCTGGTTGATGAAGATGACGACGCATTTCGAGCGCGAGATGGAGCCGGTGAGCTTCCGCAAGGCCTGGCTCATCAGCCGCGCCTGCAGGCCGACATGGCTGTCGCCCATCTCGCCCTCGATTTCGGCCCTCGGCACCAGGGCGGCGACGGAATCGACCACCAGCACGTCGATGGCGTTCGAGCGCACCAGCGTGTCGGTGATTTCCAGCGCCTGCTCGCCGGTGTCGGGCTGCGAGACGATGAGATTGTCGGTGTCGACTCCCAGTTTCTTGGCATAGACGGGATCGAGCGCGTGCTCGGCGTCGACGAAGGCGGCGACGCCGCCGGCCTTCTGCGCCTCGGCGATGACATGGAGGGCGAGCGTGGTCTTGCCGCTCGATTCCGGGCCGTAGATTTCCACGACGCGGCCGCGCGGCACGCCGCCGATGCCAAGGGCGATATCAAGCCCCAGCGAGCCGGTGGAAATCGACTCGATCTCCAGCGTCTCGCGCTGGCCGAGCTTCATCGCCGAACCCTTGCCGAACGCGCGGTCGATCTGCGCCAGTGCGGCTTCGAGCGCCTTTTCCCTGTCCATCTGCATTCCTTGTGCTGCGGCCCCTTCCGACCCAGAGCAAGAGCTAGACGGCAAATCGCGGTTAAGCAAGTGTGTGCCTGATTTGTTCTGCCCGAAAACCGGTTTCGGCCGTCCGCCCTCAGACCAGGCCGCGCACCCGTTCGCCAAGCGTTTGCAGCGTGAAGGGCTTGGCGAGGAAGGCGACGCCAAGATCGGGCATGGCGGCGCGCGCCGCCTCGTCGGCATAGCCCGACACCAGCAGCACCGGAAGATCGGGGTAAAGCCGCCGCGCCGCCTGCGTCAGCGTCACGCCGTCCATGCCGGCCATGCGGATGTCCGACAGCAGCAGCGACGGCCGTTCCGACAACAGCCGCCGCCAGGCGCCGGCGCCGTCGGCCGCCTGGCGCACCCGGAAGCCCTGGCGTTCGAGGCCGCGCGCCATCGACATCCGCAGCAGCAGATCGTCCTCGACCAGCAGCACCACCGGAACCGTATCCACCAGCGGTCGCGGCGATTTCTGCCGCCGCGGCTCGACCTCGGGGAGGAAGATGGAAAAGCGCGCGCCGCCAAGCCCGGAACGATCGTAGAGCAGGAAGCCGCCCGACTGCTTGACGAGGCCGTAGGCGGTGGCGAGGCCAAGCCCCTGCCCGCCCTTCCTGGTGGTGAAATAAGGCTCGAAGATGCGCGCCACATGCGCCGGATCGACTCCGGGGCCGTCGTCCTCGACCCGGACCACCGCATAGCTGACGGGCGGCATGAACGCGCGCGCGGCGGCTGGAATGCCGTCCGGCTCGATCTGTTCGGTCGACAGGCGGATATGGCCGTCGGCGCCGGCGGCGGCGCGGGCGTTCAGCGCCAGATTGACGACCGAGCGTTCGAGCGCCGTCGGGTCCACCCGCACCCGCACGTCGGCGCCGCAGCCGCGCGCCAGCTGCAACTGGCGGCCGACCAGCGGCTCCAGCAGCGCGCCGAGCGAATCCAGCAGCCGGTCGAGCGGCTCTGTCACCGGCACCAGCGTTTCCTGCCGCGAAAAGGCGAGGATCTGCCGGACGAGGGCGCTGGCCTTCGCCGACTGGGCGATGATCGCCGCCAGATCCGCCCCCTCGTCGCTGCTGTCGCCCAGCCGCTCGCGCAGCAGTTCGGCCGTGGCGACGATGCCGGCCAGCATATTGTTGAGGTCGTGCGCCAGCCCCGCCGCCAGCAGGCCGACCGCCCGGGTGCGGACCACCAGCGGCGCCGCCCCGGCGGCGGTCGCGGTGTTAGTCGCAGTGTCGGACGCAATATCGGCCGCAGTGCCCGCCGCAGTGCCCACTCTTGTGATTTCCTGTGTCGCGATCGTCGGGCACCTCCACGCCTTGCGGAGGAAAACGGCCGTCGCGGCCAGCCCTTAACCGAACTCGGGGCAGGAGGCGACCGCAAGCGGCTGGCCGGCCAGCCGCCGCCGCCGGCAGCGCCAGCGGTGGCCGACCCGCCAGCGCCAGCCCAGCCGCACCGCAAGCCAGCCGCCGACGGCGCCGACGGCGCCGAACAGCAGCAGCCCCAGATAGGTCGGCCCGGCCAGCGCCATGGTCCAGGCGAGGGCGCGCCCCATCGGCCCGGCGTCGGCGGCAAGCGCTGCGAAATCCGCCGCTTGCATCGGCAGCAGCCCGCTCCCCAGCCGGTAGGCGAGATAATAGACGAACGGCACCGTCAGCGGGTTGGTGACGAGGGTGCAGGCGGCCGCCACCGGCAGATTGGCGCGGGCGGCGAACGCGAAGACGGCGGCAAAAGGGGTCTGCGCCACCGGAATGGCGAAGGCGGCGAACAGGCCGAGCGCCACGCCACGGGCGACGCCGCGCCGGTTGAAGCGCCAGACCAGCGGGCTGCCCAGCCTCGACGCGAACGGCCGCACCCAGCGTTTCGCCAGCCACTCCTCCCGCGTTGCCGCCCGCATCCGCATCCCAGACCACATCCTACGCAAACACCACTCGCAAACGCCACTTCGTTATACGGCGGAAAGCCGATTCCATTATGCCGGTTTCGGCGGAAAAATGGAACCATTCGGTGGCCGTTTCATGGCCGCCACCGCCGTTCCGGCCAGGGCATCCGCCCCGATGGCAGCGGAACGAACGCGCCGGCCTGGCGACCGTCTGCCGGCGCCGGGCATGCCTTCAGCCGCGCTCGCGCAGCAGCCGCCCCTGTTCGCGCTTCCAGTCCTTTTCCTTTTCATAGGCGCGCTTGTCGTGCAGCTTTCGCCCCTTGGCCAGCGCCAGCTCCACCTTGGCCTTGCCGCGGCCGTTGAAATAGACCGAGAGCGGCACCAGCGTCAGCCCCTGCCGGGCGACGGCGCCGTGCAGCTTCCTGATCTCGCGCGCCGTCAGCAGCAGCTTTCGCGGCCGGCGCGGCTCGTGGTTGAAGCGGTTGCCGTGGCTCCATTCCGGGATGTTGGCGTTCACCAGCCACACTTCGCCGTTTTTCACTTCGGCGTAGGAATCGGCGATATTGCCCTCGCCGGCGCGCAGCGACTTCACTTCGGTGCCGACCAGGACGATGCCGGCGTCGAACACGTCCTCCAGCGCATATTCGAAGCGGGCGCGCCGGTTCTCGGCGACGATCTTCGCTTTCTCGGGAGACGGACGCGGGCGGGCCATGGTCAGCCGGCGGGCGCGATTCCGGCGTGCGCCATGGCGGCGTCCACCGCCGCCTTCGATTCGGCCGACGGCCCGATGACCGGCAGCCGCGTTTCCGCCGACAGCCGGCCAAGCCGCGCCAGCGCATATTTGGTGGGACCGGGCGAGGAATCGGTGAAGAGGGCGCGGTGCAGCGGGAACAACCGGTCCTGAAGCGCAAGCGCCGTTTTAAAATCGCCGGCCAGGGCCGCCTTCACCAGCGCCGCGTTTTCCGCCGGCGCCACGTTGGCGGTCACGGAAATGGCGCCGTGGCCGCCATGGGCGATCACGCCCAGCGTCATGTAATCATTGCCGGACAGAATCAGGAAATCCTTGCCGCACTGGTGGCGGATGGCGGAAATGCGCTCGATGTCGCCGGTCGATTCCTTGCAGCCGACGATATTCCGATGCGCCGCCAGCTCGGCCATGGTTTCCGTCGCCATGTCGATTCCGGCGCGGCCGGGAATATTGTAGATCAGGATCGGCAGCGGCCCGTGCTTCGCCAGATAGTCGAAATGGGCAAGAAGGCCGCGCTGCCCCGGCTTGTTGTAATAGGGGCAGACGACGAGCGCCACGTCGGCGCCGGCCCGCGCCGCCGTTTCCATATGGTGCAGGGCAACGCGAGTGTCGTTCGAGCCGCAGCCGGCGACCACCGGCACACGCCCCTTCGCCGCCTTTACCGCCAGGCCGATCACATGGTCATGTTCCTCGATGGACAGCGTCGGCGATTCCCCGGTGGTGCCACAGGGGGCAAGCGCGCTCGCCCCTTCCGCCACCTGCCACTCGACGAAGGCGGCGAAGGATTTTTCGTCGATTCGTCCCTGCTGGAACGGCGTGACGAGGGCGGGGATCGAACCGGAAATCTGCAACATCTTGACCTGAAGCCTTCCATGCCGGCCGGAATCCCTGCGGTTTCGGCAGAGACCGGCCTTGGCGCAGCCATGGCTTACGCCCTAAAGCCTTCGGCATGTCCGCGCAACATCGCCGCTTCGCCCTGATGCTGACCCTGCTGGCCGCCGCCATTCCCTGGCCCGCCGCGCTGGCACCCGCCGCCGCGCAAACCGCGACCCCGGCCGTCAGGAACTGGCTCGAACGCCAGTTCGCCGCCAACGGCGCCCGCCGCGCCGCCGCGCCCGCCGACGCCCCCAGCGAAGCGGCGCTGTCGATCGCCACCTGGGACTGGCTGCGGCGGGTGCCGGCCATCGGCGCCGAGCCGCCGCTCGACGCCAGCGCCCGCTTCCTCGCCACCCATGCGGACTGGCCCGGCACCACCGCCATCCGCCGCCGCGCCGAGGCGCAGGCCGCCGATCCGCTGAAAACCGCCGCCAACGCCGCCTTCGCCTTCTTCCGGCAATTGCCGCCGCAAACGGCCGCCGGGCAGGCGCGCTTCGCCCTCGTCTCGCCGGGCGCCGAGGGCGAGCGGCTGGCGCACGCCGCCTGGGCGCGCCCCAATCTGCCGCTCGAACTCGAATCGGCGCTGCTGGCGCGCTTCGGCCCCATCTTTGGCAAGGCCGAACATGGGGCGCGGGCCGATGCGCTGCTCTGGGCCGGGCAGACCACGGCGGCCGGCCGGCTGCTGCCGCTCCTCGACGACGAGAACCGCGCCTTCGTGCAGGCGCGCCTGGCGCTGCGCTCGAACGCCGCCGACGCCGAGGCGCGCGCCGCCTCGGTGCCGGCGCGCTTCCGCCGCAACGCCGGCCTCGTTTACGATCGGGTAATCTGGCTGGAGCGCCGCAACCGCCTGAAAGACGCCGAGGCGCTGCTGGCCGCCGGCGACACCGACACCGGAGCGAGCAGCCCCGCCCGCTGGCTTGAAAAGCGCCTTGCCATGGGCCGGGCCGCCATGCGCCGTGGCGACCACCGGCTGGCCCGGCAGATCCTCGCCAACCACAAGGCCTATGCGCCGGAAACCGAGCTTGCCGCCCTGCCGCTTTCCGAACGCATCCTGCTGTCCGACACCGAGTGGCTGGCCGGCTGGATCGCGCTGCGGAAGCTGAACCAGCCCGAAGTCGCCGCCGCGCATTTTCGCACCTTCAACCGCGCCGTCATCACCCCCATCAGCCAGACCAGGGGCGACTATTGGCTGGGCCGCGCCGAACAGGCGCGCGGCGACACGAGCGCCGCCAACGCCGCCTTCGAGCGCGCCAGCCGCCACGGCGACTATTTCTACGGCCAACTCGCCGTCGAGGAAATGGGCCGGGCGCCCGAACTGCCGATGGTGCCCAGAATCGAAGTTCCGGCCGCCGAACGGACGCGGACGGAAAGCCTGCCGATGGCGCGCGCCCTCGCCGTGCTGAACGACATGGGCGACGACGCCCGCGCCTCGCTGTTCGTGCGCGCGCTGGCGCAAACCCCCTCCACCCCGGTGGAGGCGCGCGCCCTCGCCGAATTCGGCCAGCGGCTGAAGCGGCCCGATCTTGGCGTGTGGATCTGGAAATCGGCGCGCAGCGGCAACGATCTTTCGGTGTTCGACCTTGCCTATCCCCGCCTTGCCGAAAACGCCCCCATCCCGGCCGGCAGCCGCATTCTCTCGCACGCCATCGCCCGGCAGGAATCGAGCTTCGACCAGGTGGCGGTGTCGTCGGCCGGCGCCCGCGGGCTGATGCAGTTGATGCCGGCGACCGCGCAGGACGTGGCGAAGCGGATCGGCCTTCCCTACAGCGCCGCCCGCCTCACCAGCGACCCCGGCTACAATCTGCAACTGGGAAGCTGGTATATCGGCCGGCGGATGGAGGATTTCCACAATCCGATGCTGGCGATCGCCGCCTATAATGCCGGCGCCGGCAATGTGCGGAAATGGCTGGCCATGCTGGGCGACCCCCGCGCCGGCGAAGACCCGATCGACTGGCTGGAAATGATCCCCTTCTCGGAAACCCGCAACTACGTCCAGGAGGTCAAGAAATATTTGGAATATTTCCGCCAGAATCGCACTGCGTCCCTGTAGCCCGGGAAAGCCGCCTCGCGTTTTTTTTCGAAAATTATCTGTTGACTTGAAAGATCGTATTTGCTATTAATACAGCCGCTCGCAGCAAGGCAAAGCGACATATCGAGCGGGAATAACTCAGTGGTAGAGTGCAACCTTGCCAAGGTTGAAGTCGCGAGTTCGAATCTCGTTTCCCGCTCCAAAAAAACAACGAAGGCCCGGTCATTGGATCGGGCCTTTTTTCTTTTTCTTTCGGTGGCTTACGGGGTTCTTCCTCGGTCTTGAGGATCCTGCCCGCCGCGCGACTTGCTTCCATCAACCCGGTTCGAAATTTTCTGTGCCGAGATTGTGCCGAAATCGTGCCTTGGGTCTTCGGACTGCGGGAGCTATGCCGGTTTGAAAATGACTTCAACCTGGATATTGTCACACCGATGCAGGCTGGGCTTCTGCGGTGCAAGGAGTATCTGGGTTGAGCGGGATGAAACATTTGCCACGTGACCAAGAATCTATTGACGGAGTCTGATGATGAATCTGCAAACCGCCAGGGAAATTCTGGCCGCCATCGATGAAACCTCTCTGGATGTCCTGCGTCGGGATCTCTACCGCAAGGCGCTGGACTACGCCCATATCCGGGCGACCTGGGCCTTGCTCTCGACCGAGGAGCGGCTGGAAAAAGACCGGGGCCGGACCCTCGCC
>CAYYGQ010000049.1:0-11335 GCA_964471485.1 uncultured Sandaracinobacter sp.
CCTGGATGGTGCGGCGGATTTCCTCGTCGCGGCCGATGACGGGATCGAGCTTGCCCTGGTGCGCCGCTTCCGTCAGGTCGCGGCCATATTTTTTCAGGGCATCATAGCTGTCTTCGGCGGAAGCGCTTTGCGCCGTCCGCCCTTTCCGAAGCTCGTTGATGGCGGCGTTCAGCGCCTGCGGGGCGACGCGGGCGCCGGCCAGCGCCTTTCCGGCCTCGGTGTCGGTGGCCATGGCCAGCGCCTGCAACAGGCGCTCGACGGTGACGAAACCGTCGCCGGCTTTTTCGGCGATCTGCTCGGCCTGGTCGAGGATGCGGGCGACATCACTGTCCCATTGCATCTGCGCGCCGCTCCCCGACACTTTCGGCAGCCGGCCGATGGCGGCGTTGACGGCGATGCGCGCCGGTTGCGCGTCGCCGCCGGCGGCCTGGATCAGGTTGGCCGCCATCCCCTCCTCGTCGTCCAGCAGCGCCTTCAGCAGATGCGCCGACGTGACGCGCTGGTGGCCTTCGCGGATGGCGATGGTTTGCGCCGCCTGTAGAAAGCCCTTGGCCCGGTCGGTGAATTTGTCGATGTTCATGCCCGTTTCGCTCCTTGAGGCTGGCATGTAGTGTTGCAATTCGGCAACAAAAGAGGGACGGGCATTTTCCGTGGCGTCGCTCGGCCCGCGGTCCGCTAGTGAGGGCGGGAAGGGGCTTTGAAGAGGAGGGGCGGAAAGCCGGCCATGCGCTTGCTGATCGTCGAAGACAATCTGCGGCTTGGCGAACTGCTGGCCGGGGGGCTTGGCCGCCGCGGCTTTTCCGCCGACATCGCCCGGCGGCTGGCCGACGCCGACGAGGCCATGGCCAGCGCCAGCTACGACGCCATCATTCTTGACCTCGGCCTGCCCGACGGCGACGGGGCGCGGTGGCTTGCGGCGCGCCGGCGCGCCGGAAACCATTCTGGCCCGGTGCCGCCGGCGCTGATGCTGACGGCGCGCGGCGGCCTTGAAGACCGGGTGGCCGGCCTTGACGCCGGCGCCGACGATTATCTGGTGAAGCCCTTTGCAATGGAGGAACTGGCGGCGCGCTTGCGGGCGCTGCTGCGCCGTCCGGGGCCGCGCGGCCACAGCCTGCTGGAACTTGGCGGCCTGCGCTTCGATGTCGCCAGCCGCAAGGCCGGGTTCGGCGGGCGCGCGCTCGATCTTTCCCGCCGCGAGGCGGATCTGCTGGACCTGCTGCTGCGCCGCTCGGGCAGCGTGGTGACGAGGGAGGCGATCGAGAATGCGCTCTATGCCTTCAACGAGCCGGTCACGCCGAACGCCGTCGAGGCGGTGGTGTCGCGGCTGCGCCGCAAGCTGGAAGACGCCGGCGCCGTCGGCCTGCTGCACACCATTCGCGGCGTCGGCTATATGCTGAAGGGCGATGGCGCATGAGGGGGCAGCCGCGCGCGCATAGGCCGGCGTCGGTGCTGAAGCGGCTGACCCGGGCGCTGACGCTGATCGGCATCACCGGCACCCTGCTGCTGTTCGTCGCCATCATCCTGCTCTACCATTTCTCCATCGTCGACCTGACGACGAGCGGCGATTACCGCCTGGCGTTCCGCGAAACGATGGAGCATGTGGTGCTGCCGGTGGCCGTGCTGATGGGCCCGGTCGCCTTCGTGGTGTCCCGCGCCATCCGCCAGGCGTTCGCGCCGCTTCTGGCCGCCGCGCGCGAGATCGAGCAGGTGCGCGGCCACCAGCGCGGTTTCCGCATCAATACCTCGCACATGCCGCTCGAAGCCATCCCCTTCACCGACGCCGTCAACGATCTGCTGGCCCGCCTCGACGAGGCCGCCGGGCGCCACGAGGCCTTTGCCGCCGATGTCGCCCACGAACTGCGGACGCCGCTGTCGCTGCTGGCGCTGGAACTGGACAGCATGGCAGGCGAGGGGGCGGCGCGGATGCGCGCCGATGTGATGGCGATGCGGCGCCTCATCGACCAGTTGCTGCTGCTGGCGCAGCTCGACGCCGCCGAGGCCAGCCGCGCCACGCCCGAGCCGGTGGCGCTGAACCGGCTGGCCGCCGAGGTGGTGGCGCTGCTGGCGCCCGCCGTCATCGCCGACGGCCGCAGCATCGAACTCGACCACGACGCCGGCGACCCCGTGGTTCCCGGCCGCCGCGAGGCGATTGCGGCCGCGCTTCGCAACCTCGTCGAGAATGCGGCGCGGGTGACGCCCGAGGGGGGGACGGTCCGGGTGCGGGTGGGGCCGGGGGCGGCCATCGGCGTCTTCGACGAGGGACCGGGGCTTTCGAGCGAACGGCTGCGCCAGCTTGCCCGCCGCCACAGCCGCGCCGACCACGCCAGCAGCGACGGCGCCGGCCTTGGCCTCGCCATCGTCGAGCGCATCATGGAGGCGCATGGCGGCCGGCTGCTGAGCAACGAGCAAGAGCGGCGGATCAGCCTCTGCTTTGCGCCGAAGACGGACGATCGCCGTCAGGAAACCGTCAGGAACGACCGCTAGGGACCAGCCATGCCGAACCGGAAAATTCTGCTGGCGGGTGCCGCCCTTGCTGTCGTTGTCGTTCTGCTGGCCGGCTGGTGGTGGCGGCAGCCACCCCCTCCCGTTGCCGGCAACGCCGGGGCGGAAGCCGCCGCATCGACGCCGGATCGTCTGGAGGTCGCCGCCGACGAGGCGGCGCGCCTCGGCATTCAGGCGGCGCCGGCCGAAGCTGCGACCCGCCTGCCGCTCGCCACCATCCCCGCCGTCATCCAGCCGCCGGCGAACGCCCGCGTGGCCGTTGCCGCCATTTTTCCGGGCGTCGTCACCCGGACGCTGGTGGTAGAGGGCGACCATGTGCGCCAGGGCCAGCCGCTGGCGCGCATTTCCAGCCGCGAAGTGCTGGCGCTTGGCGCCGATCTTGCCCGCGCCCGCGCCCGGCTCGGCGTTGCCCGCTCGGCGGCGGCCAGAATGCAGGAACTGAGCCGCGACGGCATCATCGCCCCGGCGCGCGCCGACGAGGCCGGGGCCACCCTTGCCGAAGCCGAGGCCGACGCCTCTGAAAAGGAACGCAGCCTGAAGCTGGCCAACGGCGACGGCGCCAGCGGAACCTATGTGCTGACGGCGCCGATCGCCGGCCGGGTGACGCGGGCGACGCTTGCCGCCGGCGACCCCGTCGACGGCGGCAGCGCCCCCTATGTGATCGACGCCGCCGACCGCTACGAGGCCGCCGGCCAGTTGCCGGAGCGGCTGGTGGGCGTGGTGAAGACCGGGATGGAGGTGGCGATCCAGTCGGGCGAGGCGACCGTCGTCGGCCGGGTGGTGGCGGTCGGCTCCACCATCGACCCTGCCACGCGCTCGGCCAGCCTGAAGGCAGAGCTTCCGGCCGGCGCCGAGATGGTGTCCGGCCGCTCCACCGGCCTGTCGCTGTTCGCGCCGGCGCCCGATGGCGCCGTCGGCGTTCCGGTCTCGGCGGTGACGAAGCTTGCCGGCGCCGACGTGGTGTTCGTGCCGGTTGCCGGCGGCTATGCGCTCCGCCCGGTGCAGGTGGCGGGGACCGGCGACGGCCGGATGGTGCTGTCGTCGGGCCTGCTCCCCGGCGACCTGGTGGTGACGGACGGTGTGAGCGCGCTTAAAGCGCTGGCGCTGGCGCAATAGGCCGTCGGATGCTTCGAACCCTCGTTGCAACCGCGCTTGCCTTCCGCCTGCTGGTGGTGGCGCTTGCCGCCGGGGTGGCGGCGCTTGGCGCCTGGGCCTTCGTCAACCTTCCGGTCGATGCCTTTCCCGATATCGCCCAGACCCAGGTGAAGATCATCCTGAAGGCGCCCGGCATGACGCCCGAGGAAGTGGAAAGCCGGGTGATCACGCCGATCGAGATGGAAATGCTCGGCATTCCAAACCAGGCGGTGCTGCGCTCGCTCGCCAAATACGCCATCGCCGACATCACCATCGACTTCACCGACGGCACCGACATTTATTGGGCACGCCAGCAGGTGGCCGAACGCCTGTCGGGCGTGCTCGGCGATTTGCCGGCGACGGTCTCGGGCGGCCTGGCGCCGATCTCGACGCCCTTGTCCGACGTCTACATGTTCACCATCGAAGGGCCGCTGACATTGGCCGAAAAGCGCGAGCTGCTGGACTGGACCATCCGCCCGGCGCTGCGGACGGTGCCCGGCGTCGCCGATGTGAACGCCCTTGGCGGCTATGTCCGCAGCTATGAAGTGCGCCCCGACATGAACGCGCTGGCGGCCACGGGGCTGACGATCGCCGACCTTCGCCACGAAATCGAAAGCGGCAACCGCAACGATGGCGCCGGGCGGCTGACCAGCGGCGAGGAATCGCTGATCGTCCGCGTCGCCGGCGCCGTTCGCAATGAAGCGGATCTGCGCGACCTGGTGCTGGAAAGCCGCGACGGCCGCATCGTCCGCCTTGGCGACGTGGCGACGGTGACCACCGGCAGCCTGACCCGCTACGGCGCGGTGACGAAGAACGGCGAGGGCGAAGCGGTCGAGGGGCTGGTGCTGGCGCTTCGCGGCGCCGACGCGCGGAAAGTCGTGGACGGCGTTCGCGCCCGCCTCGGCGACATCGCCGCAAGCTTTCCCGAGGGCACCAGCATCGCGGTGTTCTACGACCGCTCCGACCTGATCGGCCGCGCCGTCGGCACCGTTGAAAAGGCGCTGATCGAAGCGACCGTGCTGGTGGTGGTGCTACTGCTGCTGTTTCTCGGCAACTGGCGGGCGGCGGCCATCGTCGCCATCACCCTGCCGATGGCGGCGCTCATCACCTTCATCCTGATGCGGATGGTCGGTCTCACCGCCAATCTGATGAGCCTGGGCGGCCTGGCGATCGCGATCGGACTGCTGGTCGACGGCGCCGTCGTCGTGGTGGAAAACATCGTCGAGCGGCTGGAACGCCGCCACGAGGAAGGCCATCCGCGCCTCAACCTCGTCTACCAGTCGGCAGCCGAGGTGGTGGTGCCGGTGGCGTCGGGGATTGTCATCATCGCCCTCGTCTTCCTGCCGCTGCTGTCGCTTCAGGGGCTGGAGGGCAAGCTGTTCGCGCCCGTTGCCCTCACCATCGTTTTCGCCTTGATGGGGTCGCTGCTGCTGGCGCTGACGCTGGTGCCGGTGCTTTCCTCCTATGCGCTGACGGGCGGCCATGGCGGCGAGCCGTGGCTGATGCGGCAACTGGCGCCGCGCTACCGGCGGCTGCTGGACGGCGCCTTCCGCCGCCGGACGCTGGTCTATGCGCTGGCGGCGGCCGGCCTCGCCGTGGCGGTCGTCGCCTATGGCGCCGTCGGCAAGACCTTCATGCCGACCATGGACGAGGGTTCGGTGATCGTGCAGCTGGCAAAGCTGCCGTCGATCAGCCTCGACCAGTCGGTAAAAGATGATCTGGCCGTCGAGCGGGCGTTGCTGGCGGTGCCCGAAGTGAAGGAAGTGGTCAGCCGCGTCGGCTCTGACGAAATCGGTCTCGATCCGATGGGCCCGAACGAAAGCGACGCCTTCGTGCAGCTGCACCCGCGCGAAAGCTGGCGGGGCGACCGCGAATTCGTGCTGGCGGAAATCCGCAAGAGCCTGGAGGGGCTGCCGGGGATGAACCCCAGCTATACCCAGCCGATCGAGATGCGGGTGGCGGAAATGCTGACCGGCGCCCGCGGCGACCTTGCCGTCAAGATCTTCGGGCCGGACCTGGCCGAGCTTGGCCGCCTCGCCGCCCATGTGCAGCGCCAGCTGGCGACGATTCCGGGCGCCGCCGAAGTGCTGACGGTCGCCGACGACCGGGTCGATTATCTGCAACTGACCGTCGACCGCGCCGCCGCCGGCCGCTTCGGCATGCCGGTCGAGCAGTTGCAGGACGCGCTGCGGGCGCAGGTGGAGGGCGTGCAGGCGGGGATCGTCGCCGAGGGGCAGAAGCGCATCCCCATCCTCATTCGCGGCGACGCCGACCTTCGCGCCGACCCGGCGCGCTTCGCCGACCTGCAATTGCGGACGCCGGACGGCGTGCTGGCCCGGGTCAGCGACATGGCGCTGGTCGAGCATAGCGAAGGCCCGGTGAAGCTCGACCACGAGGCCGGCTCGCGCTTCGCGCTGGTGCAGGCGTTCGTGTCTGGCCGCGACCTGGTCGGCTTCGTCGACGAGGCGAAAGCGCTGGTCGCCGCCGAATTGCCGCTGCCGGCGGGCTATTCCATCGTCTGGGGCGGCCAGTTCGAAAACCAGCAGCGGGCGGCGGCGCGGCTGATGCTGGTGATTCCGGTGGCGCTGCTGTTGATCCTGATGGTGCTGGTGGTGACGCTGCGCTCGCTTCGGGCGTCGGCGCTTATTCTGGTCAACATTCCCTTCGCCATGGTCGGGGGCATTCTGTCGCTTTGGCTGGCGGGCGAATATCTGTCGGTGCCGGCGTCGGTCGGCTTCATCGCCCTTCTTGGCATCGCGGTGCTGAACGGGCTGGTGCTGGTCAGTTGTTTTCGCCAGTTGCGGATGGAGGGGCACGCTCTTTCAGAGGCGGTGCGGCAGGGCGCCGGGCGGCGGCTGCGCCCGGTGCTGATGACAGCGACCATCACCGGCTTCGGCCTGGTGCCGCTGTTGTTCGCGACCGGTCCCGGTTCGGAAATCCAGCGGCCGCTGGCCATCGTCGTCATCGGCGGCCTCATCACGTCGACACTGCTGACGCTGGTGCTGCTGCCGATCCTCTACGAACGCTTCGGAGAGCGGAGACATGGCTGATCTGCTGCTGACCATCCACTGCGCGGCCTGCGACGCCGATGCGGTGGTGCGGGCGCTCAGGGCGCGGGCGGCGTCGCCCATCCATGTGCGCGAGGAACTGGTGCGCGGCCGCGACTATGGCGACGCCAGCATCGCCGAGCAGGTGTCGGGGCTGCTGCGGCGGACGGCGCTGTCGCTGCTGGTCGACGCCGCGCTGCTGGATGCGCTGGTGGCCGCCGCCGCCGGGGCGCGCCGCGAGCGGCCGATCCGCTGGCACGCCGTGGCCGTGGCCGGGCAGGGGCGATTCGAATGAAGGCGTGTCGAATGAAGGCGTTGCTGGTGTCGGTGGCGGTGTTGGCCATGCTGCCGGGCGCGGCGCGGGGGCAGGCGCAGCAGGCGCGCGCCGACCTTCCGGCCGAGGAAGTGGTGCGCGCCGTGCTCGACAACCATCCCGTCGTCGAGGCGGCGCTGGCGCGGGTGGATTCGGCCCGCGCCGCCGGTCGGATGCTGGCCGTTGGCCCGCACGAAATCACCCTCGATGCCGCCTATGCCCGCCGCGACGTGCTCGGCGACGGCATGCGCAACGAATATGACGCCACGTTGAGCCGCGCCTTCCGCCTGCCGGGGAAGGCGGCGCTCGACCGGCAGGCGGGCCGGCTTGGGGTTGAAGTCGCGGAAAACCGCATGAAGGATGTGCGCCACCAGGCGGCGCTGCTGCTGGGCGACCTCTGGCACGACTGGCTGACGGCGGCGGCCCACCACGGCAACGACCAGCAGGCGGTCGCCGCCATGGAGGAAGCGCTCGATGCGCTGCGCCAGCGGGTGGCGAAGCGCGACGCCGCCGAACTTGATGTCGACCAGGCGCGGGCGGCGCTGGAGCGGGCGCGCGCGCAGGCGGGGGCGTCGCGGTCGTTGCGGGAAGGCGCGCGCGCCGTGCTGCTGGCCACCTTCCCCGATCTGCCGCTGCCCCTGGCGCCGCCGGAACTGGCGGCGCCGACGCTGCCGGCGCACGGGCTGGAGCGGATGCGCGACCGGGTGATCGAGCACAGCCACGAGATTCTGGCCGCCGAGCGCGAGGCGGCCCGGCTTGGCGTGGTGTCGAGGCGGGCGAGCGCCGACCGCATCGCCGACCCGTCGCTCGGGGTGCGGCTGTTCCGCGAACAGGGCGGCCGCGAACGCGGCGCCGGAGTCGTCGCCTCCATTCCGCTTGGCGGCGGCTATCGCCGCGCCGCCGCCGCGCAGGCGTCGGCCGAAGCCAACGCCGCCCGCCTCGATCTCGCCAATGTCGAGCGCCAGGTGACGGCGGTGGCGGACGCCGACCTGTCGAACGCGCTGACCCGGATCGAAGCCTGGGAAAGCGCCGCGCAATCGGCGCAAAGCGCCGACGCCGCCCTTGCCCGCATCACCCAGGGCTATCGGCTGGGCGGCGTGGAACTGGCCGATCTTCTCTACCAGCGGCGCCAGGCGCAGGACGCCCGCGGCTACGAGATCGACGCCCGCTCGGCGGCCGACCGGGCGCTGCTGAAGCTCGCCATCGATTCCCACAGCATCTGGATCGTCGAAGCCGACGAGGACTGACGAGGACTGAGGCGGGGATCAGCCCTGCAAAGCGCATGCAGGGCTTTGGCAAACAGCTCCTAGTTCTTCGGCACCAGCTTCAGCAGTTCGCCCTCGGCGTCGTCGGTCAGCAGATAGAGGGCGCCGTCGGGGCCTTGCTTGACATCGCGGATGCGTTTTTCCCGATCGGTCAGGAAACGTTCCTCGCCGACCACCTTTTCGCCGTCGAGAACGAGGCGCACCAGGCTTTTGCTGCCAAGACCGGCGATGAACAGATTGTTCCGCCAGGCCGGGAACAGCGCGCCGGTATAGAAGGTCATGCCGCCGGGGGCAATCACCGGATCCCAATAGTAAAGCGGCTGCTCCATCCCTTCCTTCTGGGTGATGCCGCCCGGAATCGGCTGGCCGCTGTATTCGGTGCCGTAGGAAATGGTCGGCCAGCCGTAATCCTTGCCCTTCCTGGGGATGTTCAGTTCGTCGCCGCCGCGCGCGCCATGCTCGATGGTCCACAGTTCGCCGGTGGCCGGGTTGAGCGCCGCGCCTTCAACGTTGCGGTGGCCATAGGACCAGATTTTCGGCCGCACGCCCGGCTGGCCGACGAAGGGATTGTCGGCGCGGACGCTGCCGTCGCTGTTGATGCGGACGATTTTGCCCAGCAGGCTGTCGAGATTCTGCGCCTGCGCCCGGCCCGGCAGGATCGAGCGCTCGCCGAGGGTCACGAACAGGGCGCCATCGGGCGCGAACACCAGCCGGCCGCCATAATGGAGTTCGGACGCCATCGACGGCGCTTGCTCGAAGATCACCTGCACGTCGTCCACGCGGGCCTGGCCGCCGTCGCGCACCAGTTTGCCACGGGCGACGGCGCTGTTGGTCTCGCCGTTTTCATGCGGCTGGGCGTAGCTCCAGTAGATCAGGTTGTTGCTGGCGAAGTTGGGGTCGAGCGTCACGCCGAACAGGCCGCCCTGCCGGCGGGCATCAACGGCCGGAAGCCCGGAGACGGGCGCCGACAGCCTGCCGTCGGCGCCGACGATCCGCAGCCGCCCCGGCCGCTCCGTCACCAGCATGTCGCCGCCGGGAAGGAAGGCCATGCCCCACGGATTGACGAGGCCGCTGGCGACCGTCACCACATCGAAGTTGGCCTTGCTGTCGACGACGGGCGCCCGCGTCTGCCCGGCGAACGCCGGCTGCTGGGTGGGCGCATTGGGGGGCCTGCTGTTGAAGGAGGCGTTGCTTTGGGCAAGCGCGGTAGCGCCGAGCAGCAGGGCGCCGATGGCGAGCGTGCCGGCGATGCCGGCCGGGATGATGGTCATTTTCCTGCCTCGTTGGTTGCGGAATAGGGAATGGCGGTGACGGTGTAGACGCCGCTGTCGGCGGCGGGGTCGCGAAGTGCCGCCCAGCCGCCGCTCGACACATAGGCGGTGCCGCCGGCAAGCGTGACGCCGGCCGGCTCGCTCAGTCCATCGCGGACGGTGCGGATGGCGGCGCTGTCGCCAGAGACGGTGATTTCGGTCAGGTTGCCGCCGGCCTCCACCGTCAGCATCCGTTGCGGGCCGACCTGGCGCATGCCGTCCGGCTGCGCCAGCGGCCGGTCGGTCGCGATTTCGGTGATGGCGCCGGCGCTGCCGTCGGCGTTGATGGCGATGGCCAGCAGCTTGCCGCTGCGGAAGCTGTTGACGTAGAGCCGGCCGTCGGCGAGGAGCGCCAGCCCGTCGGCGCCTTCGAGCAGCGGGTCTTCTTTCCAGCTGGTCATGCGGTCGTCGCCGGCGCCGATTCGCAGGATGCGGCCGGCCATGTCGGTGATGTAGAGGGTGCCGTCGGCGGCCAGCGTCAGGTCGTTGCAGGCGCCGCCGCCCGCCATGCCATAGCTGGCGACGAGCCTGCCGCTGGAAAGCTCCAGCGACTTCACCGCGCCGGCGTTGGCGGCATCGGCGGCGCCGGGTTTCGCCGCGCTGTCGCAAACCCAGAGGCGGTTCCGGGCGTCGTCGGCCCAGAGGCCCATGGTCCGGTTGATTGCGGTTCCAGGCGCGATCCAGAGGCTCGCCGTGGCCTCGCCGGGGGCGGCGCGATAGATGCCGCCACGGCCATAGCTGGCGATGTAGAGCGTGCCGTCGGCCGACGAAGTCAGGTTTTCCGGGATGACGACGGGGCCGCGAATTTCAACGTTTTGCGCCATCGACGCCGCGGACATCGACAGCAGCGCCACGGCGCAGCATTGGCGAAAAATACCGAACACGGATGTGTCCCTCCTGAACCGTCCGGCCGCGCCGGACCCGCCATTCGTCGTTCCTAACGCTGCGGAAAAACTTTGTCGAGAAGGCGGGCGGGCTTCAGCGGGCGCAGACGAGGGAGCGAAGGGCCGCTTCGAACGCGGGGACGGCGATGGCGGCCATGGCCGCCGCCGTCGGGTGCAGATCGTCGGGGACGGCGGCGTGGCGGGCGCCAGGCGGCAGCGCCCGCCAGTCGGCGATGGTGTCGATGAGGCCGGCCTGCGCCGAGGCGGCGAGGTCGCGGTAAAGCGCGTGGTAGCGGTCCTGTCCGGGGCGGGCGAGCGCCTTCCAGCCCCACCCCGGGCTCATGGTGGCGAGGATGGGGGTGGCGCCATTTTTGCGGATGAGGTCCAGCATTTCCAGATGGTTGCGCCGGCTTTTGACCAGCGGAAAGCCATGGATGAGCGAGGCGTCGTTGCCGGAAAATTCGACGACGACGATGTCGGGCGTGGCTGGCGCCGTGGTTTGGGCCGTGGTTTGGGGTGGCGCGGCGAGGCGGGCGCGGAGCGCTGCAAGCCCCCAGTCGCTGGCGGCGCCGGCGCGCGACAGCCGTTCGACGGTGACGGCGGCATCCGCGCAGGCTTGCAGCCGCTGTTGCAGTAGCTCCGGCCAGTCGCCCCGGCTGGTGAGGCTGGTGCCGAGGATGAGGATGTGGTGGCCGTCGGGCCGCGGCTGGCCGGGCTGCGGCTGGATGGGCGGCGGCAGGATGCGGGCGCCGGGCGGTGTCGGCCGGCCGCCGACGACACCGTAAAGCAGGCCGCCACCGAGCGCGACGATGGCGACGCCGGCAAGCGTGGCTGCAAGCAGGCGCCGGATCATCCCCCGGCGTGACCCTGTTTCTGGCCC
>CAYYGQ010000050.1:0-11147 GCA_964471485.1 uncultured Sandaracinobacter sp.
CTCCGTCGCCACTGGCTCCCAGCCGTCCGCCGCCGCCACTTCAACCGCCGCAACCGAACGCACCGGCCGCGCAGAGAGCCGCGCCACCCCACCGGCCACCGGCAGGATCTCGACGATGTCGCGCTCCAGCAACAACAGGCCAAGCTCGGTCTCCACCGCCTCGGTGGCCGAGCGCAACCAGCCGGCCAGCAGCGCGTCCTCGCGCTCGTCCTCCAGCCGCAAATGCGCCTTCAGCTCGCCAAGCGTCGCTACGGGAATGGATGATCGGGCCACCGTCATCAGCGATCCTCCAGACGCAGCACCATGCTGCGCTCGTCCATGGTGCCGTCGGAAAACGTCACCAGATTGCCCACTTCATAAACATGGCCCGGCACGCCGCCGCCAAGATGCGCCGCGGCAACGCCGTCCCCCACCCTTGCAACGCCGATGCTGATGCCGCCGGGTTCCGCCGGCCGCACCCGCCACTCGCTCGACACGATCGAAACGTCGGCGACCAGCGCGTCCGTCCAGTCGACGCAATATTCCAGCTCCGCTTCCGGATCCTTCAGGAACATCTCTCACCTCCCTCAAAGCGGAGCACCGATTTCCACCGACCAGGAATCGAAACTCACTTCGCCGCCGGCCACCAGAGCCTGCTCCGGGCAGGTGGTCACATAAAGAAGCCGGGCCGTGCTGGCGTCCAGCAGCGCCACATGGGTCGCCACCCCGGCCACGCTCACCGCGATTCCGCTTTTGGCGGCGATCGTCACCTTGCGCCCCGAACTGTCGCCCGCCCCCATCTGGAAGTCGGCGGGCAGCATCGGCGCCTCGGCCAGGCGGCCGGCAACCGCCGCCGCGTAATTTCCCGGTTGCGCCGCCAGCGCCACCATCTTCGTCGCGCCCGAAAGCACTTGCAGCGCTCCGTCGAGCACATCGTCGGCAACCCATTTCCCCATGCCAGAGCTCCCTATCAGTCCCGGCCCGCGCGTCGCGTCCGGTCATCCCCTTCAACTTCAATCGTTCGCCCGCTCCTGCGCCGGGCAACAACAGCAATCGCCTCAAGGCGCCCGCCGCTATCGGCAACGCCGATTCTTGCCGCCAGCGGGCGGAGGACCCGCCGTTCGGAAAGCAACGGCTCGGACGACCACAGTTCATGCACCGTCGACGATGCCCCGACCCGCTGCACGGCCGGCGGCGCCTCCCCCTCGACCGCGCCGCTGGCATGAACCGCCCCCCGCGCCGCGCCATAGGCGTCTACGTCGATGCAGGCGGCCACACCGCGCCCAAGCAGCCGGCTTCCGGCATCCGGCGTGTAATCGCCCCAGCCGTCGCCGTCGTTGTATTGCGGATCGACAAAACCGAACCAGGCCGGCGACACCGCGCCATAATCGGTGTCCACCTGCGAGCCGACGCCGAAGAAGCTATACTGGAACGTCGAAGGCGCGCTGTTCTGGTTGCCGTTCAGGTTCGCGGCGTAATCGACGCCGTAAAGATGCGGCCAGTTGCCGGTCAGCGTTCCGTCCGACAGGAACAGATCGCCCTTGATGACGTGGCGGCTGAACAGATTGTTCCGCACCGCATTGCCGTCATGATGCAGCACCACGGTCGGGCCACCAGCGCCCACATCCTTGCCGCCATCGTAAAAGCCGTTGAAGCCGTTGCCGGCAAACGTGTTGCCTTCGATCACCGAGTCCAGCAACTGCTCGGGGACAGCCCCCAGCCGGAACATCCGCGCCCCCGCGTTAGTCGGCCCCACCAACTCGACGACATTGTTCACCACGGCCAGCCGTCGGTAGACATAGGGATCGGCGCTGGTGCCGGCCCCGCTCTCCTTCGCCCCGGACTTGCCGACGCCGCCGCCATCCCACGCCAGCGCCCGGTTGCCCCACAGCATGGCGTCCGTCGCCGAACTGGTGGCGGTGTTCCAGCCGTCGAAGGCCGGAGAAACGCCAGCCTTGCGGTCATAGAAGCCATCGTCCGGCTTGTCGCAATTGACGGTGACGATGCCCACCGAAGGGCGGGTAAGCCAGGACGACCGCGCCAGCAGGATACGCATGTTGCTGTTGCCAGTGCCGGCCCCCAGTCCCCACTTCCAATAGGTCGAACGGCAGAAGCTGAAATGCGCGTAGCCGGCCAGCGGCGTGGTGTTGAACAGCGTCTGCGCCGTCGCCGTCTCGAAGCCGCTCTTGCCGCGCACCTCGACGTTCTCAAGGTGGCCCAGCGGGATGCCGCCCCAGTTCTTTTCGCCCTGCTCGACGGTCAGGTCTTCGAACCACAGCCGCGCCACCCGCTTCACGCCATGGTCGGCGCTGCCGGTTCGCAGGATATAATCGCCCCGCGTCTTGCCCACCGCCATCTCGCCACGGATCGCCACACAGCCTTCGTTGCAGTTCAACCCGAAGGACACGTTCGCCGTGCCGATGGCCTGCACGCCTTCGGCCAGCCAGATGGTCGCCCAATCGGCGGCCCGCGCCGTGTCGGCCGCCCAGCCGTTCCGCGCCGGCAGGGTGTAGTTCTGCAAATAGATGGCCTGCAACGCCGTCTGCACATCCGCCGCCGCCGTCCCCGCCTTGGCCAGCGCCAGGCTGGCGCCAACGGTGACGAGCGACGGGTCCGCGCTGCCCGCCGCCGCATCCACATAGACATGGGCGTTCGGGTAAAGGTCGCCGTCCGGGTCATAGCAGATCATCAGCGGCGCATCCCACGCCGTCGGCACGCCGTTGGTGGCGTCGGTCGAATGCACCCGCGTCTGCTCGCGCTTCACGCCGATCCACGGATAGGTGGAATGGAAGATCGACACCGGCCCCGGATCGAGCGTCGAAAGATCAAGCTCGCCGCGCCAGCAGCGCAGTCCGTCGCCGCGGTCGCTGTCGCCGACGCTCGCCCAGAACGGCCCGACCGTGGTGGTGCCGTCCGAGGCATAGAGGGCGACAGCGGCGACGGCCTGATGCAGTTCGATGCCGGCGTGGCGCGGGTGCTGGCTCGCCACCAGCAGTTCGGCGGTGAACCTGGTCGCCCCGCGCACCAGCTGGAAATGCGGCTGCACGAAGCGGGAAATCGCCCCTTGAAGGGCGAAGGTGGAATTGTTGCTGACGGCGAGCGTATCCGCCCCCTCGCCGGCCTTCCAGCCGGAAGCGAACGAACAGGCGGATACCACATCGCCGTCATAAATGCGGCTGGACAGCGCCAACCGCACCGTGCGGGTGCCGTCGCCATGGTCGGTCTCGTCAAGCGCGCCCTGATCGGGGTAGGGCCGCCGCAGCGGCTTGGTGGCCACCACCGTCTGCACATCGCCCGAGGAAGCCGATGGCACCCCACCAACGCCGCGCGCAAAGCCCTGCCGCACCACCGAAAGCGCCACCTTCGGCGCGCCCGAAGGGTCCAGCGGAAACTGATCGACGCTGCCATCGGCAAACTGCCCGTCGGCGCGGTCATTGCTCGGGTCGCCGGTCCAAGCCCCCGAAGTCGCCCCCCAGTCGCCAGTCACGGCCAGCACCCAGCCATTTCCCTCAACGGCCACCGAAAGGATTGCCATGATCGTCTGCTCCCGGGTCATGGAAAAATGGGGGGCGGACGTTCCCGCCCCCCGATGGTTACGCCGCAGGAAGGTCTCAGCTCGCCGAAAAGCGCATCAGCTTCAGCGCCTCGCTGTTCACCAGCGCGCCACCAACCCGGCGCGTGGCATAGAAATGCACGAACGGCTTGTTCGAATAGGGATCGCGCAACACGGCGGTCTCGCCGCGCTCGGCGATCACATAGGCAGAACGGAACTGGCCGAAGCCGATCGCCAGGCTGTTGGCGGCGATGTCCGGCATGGCGTCCACCTCAACCACCGGATAGCCAAGCAGCGTCGCTGCTTCGCCTTCCTGCAAGCCGTTCCGCCAGATGAATTCCCCGGTGGTATCCTTGAATTTGCGGATAACCGAAATGGTATTGGAATTCATCACCCAGGCAGCACCCTGGCGATAGGGCGCCCGCAGCGAATGCACCAGATCGATCAGCTTGTCCGCCGGGTTCGAAGTCGGGAAAGCCCCGGCGGCGCCGGATGCCACGATTTGCAGCGTCCCAAACGGCCTGGTCGCATCGGCGGCCGTCGCCACCGGATAGGTCAGAAAGCCCTTCGGCTGGCCGTTGCCGTTCCCCGACACGAAGGCAACGCCTTCCGCACGGGCAAATTCGCTGGCGATTTCGTTCGCCAGCCAGCTTTCCACATCGAACATGGCGTCGTCCAGCATCGGCTGCGTCGCCGCCGGATTGGCGTAGATTTCGCCCATGGAAGGCGCGATCTCGCTGAAGGTCGGTGTCGCGGTCTCCGGCCGGCTGGCGGTTTCCCCAACCCAGCCCGAGGCAAAGCCGCCGACGGCCACCAGCTTGCGGTAATTGGCGCTTCCCACCTTCACCACATCGGCAAGGCCACGGATCGGCGAGATGCTCTTCAGCGTCGCCTCGATGCGCTGGTCGATTTCCAGCGGCACGGCCAGGCCGCCCTCGCCGGCAACGCCAACCGACATGCGCTTCAATTCAAAGCCCTCGGCCAGCCCTTTCCGCAGATAGCTGTCGCCAAAGCCGCTGCGCTGCGTGCCGCCGCTTGCAAGGGCGCGCGGCGGCGCCGACACCATCTTGCGCGACAGTTGCTCCAGGTCCTGCTTCATCTCCATCCGCAGCGAGTCCAGTTCGGCGCGAACGTCCACGGTCGTCTCCTCCGCGGTCACCACCGCGTCGGCCTTCGTCTCATAGGTCATGCTTGTCTCCTCGTTGGTCTTTCCGCCCGCGCATCAGCCCACGGCCAGAACGCGCGCCTCCTCGTGCATCGGCAGCGTCACCACCGAGCATTCGATGAGTTCCAGTTTCAGCAACTCGCGGCCGCCACCCGGCCGACGCCGCGCCGATTTCACGCGATAGCCAAAGGAAAGCCCGTCCACCGCGCCACTGCGAAGCAGCGCCAGCGCATCCTCGCCATCGCGGCAGTCCGCGCTCACGCCGGCCACCATCTTCAGGCCGGTGCCATCCTCGGTCAGCCGCAACACCCGGCCGATGGGGCGATTGGGATCATGCTGCCACAGCAGCGGCACGCCGGCGGGCGCGCCAAGAAAGGCGCGTTTGCGCACCACATCGCCCTGCCGGTCGGCCACATCGAAGCGGCTCACATAGCCGGTCAATTCCACCAGTTCGCCCATTCACTCCGCCTCCCCCATGTCGCGCCGCGCCCAGCCCAGAATCTCGCGTTTCTCGTCGTCGCTCAGGAATTGCGCGTCGCCGACATGCCGCCACAACCGCTCGCGATCGCTCCAAAGCGCCGGCACCAGGTCCAGATCCGGCTCCAGCCGCAAACCCGGCCACCACTGCCCCAGATGCCGGCACAATCCGTCCAGCACCCTTGCCAGCAGCGGCAGGATGGTCAGCCGCCAAAGGGCGACATTGGCCTCGGCGTAATTGGCGTGCGTCGAATCCCCCGGCAGCCCCAGCAGCATCGGCGGCACGCCAAAGGCCAGCGCCACCTCGCGGGCGGCGGCCTCGCGCGCCTTCTGGAAATCCATTTCAGCCGGCGTCATCGACAGCGACTGCCACCGCAGGCCCCCTTCCAGCAGCATCGGCCGCCCGGCGTTCGCCGCCCCCTGGAAACCGCTTTCGATCTCGGCCGCCAGCCGCTCGAACTGCTCGGGCGAAAGCGAGGCGCCATCCCCCTCCAGCACCAGCGCGCCCGAAGGCCGCGCGGCGTTGGCGATCAGCGACCGGTTCCAGCGCCCGGCCGCCTGCAACAGCGCCACCGGCTCGCTCGCCGCATCGAGGGATCCCGAACCAAGATGGTCATCCAGCGGATTGAACGATTTCAGATGCAAGATGGCCGGCGTCACCGAATCGCCCTCGGCCGGCAGGCGCTGCACCCGCCCCCCCACCTGATAGACCCAGGCGCGCGGCCAGCCGTCGGCGTCCGTTTCCAGCCGCATCCGCTCCGGCCGCAGCAGCCACAGCGCCGCCGGCCGACCGCCAAGATCGAGGCCGGTCTCCACATAGGCGTTCCCCGACAGCAGCAGATGCGTGGCGATGCCTTCCAGAAGGCCCGGCGTCACCAGCGACAACGCCGGATGCTCCGCCTCGCCCGCCTCCAGCACCACGCTCGCAAGCCCTTCCGCCACAAGGCGAACGGCCCGAAGCGCCACCGGATTCTGCATGGCAGCCCGCACCTGCCCCTCATAGGAACGCGGCGGCTCGCCGCTTTGCGCCACCGGCAGATACCAGGGCGCCTGGCCGCCAAAGGCCGACTTCCGCTCGCTGCCGCGCAACATCTGCCGGAACCAGTTCATGGCTGCTTCCCGTCGCCGGCGCGGTTGCTCGCCACCAGCCCGCCGCCCAGAATCAGCGAAATCACCTGCGCCGCCTGCTCGCCCTGCATCGGCTCCGAGCCAAGCACGGCGGCGATGATCGCCAGCCCCACCCAGGTCGACGGCTCGCGCACGCGCGCCAACGCCCAGGCCAGCGGGCGCTTCCGCCCGGCCGGCACGTCTTTCTCGTCCATCTGTCCGCTCTCCCGCTACTGCCCCAGCACGCGCACCCCCGGCCGTCCCGGCCGCTCCGTCAGCATCAGCTCCGTCAGCGCCCACACCATGGCATCGGCCCGGTCCGGCGACTGTCCCGGTCCCACATAACCGCCGCCCAGGATCAGGCCGCACATCTCGTCCTCAAGCTCCGGGAACAACCCGGCGTGGCGCACCCGCCCGGCGGCATAAAGCGCCGCCACCGGCTCGGCCCGCGCCGCCTTGCCTCGGCTCGCCTTCACCTGCTTCAACGGCAGCGACAGATCGGCGGCGCGCAACACCGCCTCCACCATGTCGCCGCCATTGTTGGTCTCCACCACCACCCGGTCCGCCGAATGCCGCGCATAGGCCGAGGCCACCGCCGCCGCCCAGCGATCGGGCGTCACATCCTTCAGGCTGGCGTCCGCCAGCACATGGCCAACGCCGTCCCGGTCCAGCCCGGCCACGACGATGCCGCAGCCGCCGGGTCCGGCCGGCGGGTCCACCCCCACCACCACCCGCAGCAGCTCCGGCACACTCTTCTCGCGCACCGCGTCAAGGCCGTCCCGGCTCCACAGCGCGCCGTCCAGGCTCTCCAGCACCTCGCCCATCAATTCCTGCCGCCCAAGGGATGTCGCCCCATAGGCGGCGCTCACATCCGCCAGATAGGCGGGCGGCAGATTGGCGCGGTTGTCAAAGGTCGACCCCCGCGTCACCACCACGCCATCGCCATGCTGCAAGGCGCGAAGAAACGGGATCGGGCGCGGCGTCGTCGTCACCACCACCCGCGGCCGCTCGCCAAGCCGCAACCCCATGCGAAGATTGGCCCATGTATCCTCGATGCGCGGCCAGGCGGCGATCTCGTCGCACCAGGCGAAATGAAACTGCGGCCCGCGAAGCGAATCCGGCTCGACCGCCGACAGCAGCGACGCCATGGTCCCGTTCGGCCAGTGCAGTTCGCGCCGCGACGCCCGCCACTCCGGCCGGAAGCCATCGGGGGCAACTGCCAGCAGCCCCGACTCTCCTTCCAGCATCACCGCCAGCACATCGTGCGCCGTCGGTCCCACCAGCGCGAAGCGGGCGCCGGCATGGCGCATCGCCATCGCCGTCACCCATTCGGCGCCGGTCCTGGTCTTGCCGAAGCCGCGCCCGGCCAGGATCAGCCACACACTCCAGTCGCCTTCCGGCGGCAGTTGCGACGGCCGCGCCGTCCAGCCCCAACTCCGCGCCAGCGCGCGCCGCTGCCGCGCCGGCAATTCCCGCACCACCCGGGCGCGAGCTTCCCCCGGCAGCCGGACCAGCCGCTCCACCAGGGAAAACTCGCGCCCCATCCCATCTCCCCCGCTCGACCATGTTCGGAATACCCGCCGCCCCGAACCCGCAATTTCCGAGCATGTCGATTTCTATATCCATTATCGTTACGATTGTCAATTAGAAAATACCATATTGGTTCTGATAATGCTTTGCCAGCCGATCCAGCGCCATCCCCAGCACCAGTTTGCCGGCGCGCGTAGGCCAGCCCAGCCCCTTCTCGGCCTCGGCCAGCCCCTCGCCCTCGCACACCACCCGCCACAAGATGTCCGACAAGCCCTCGCCCACCGAGGCCATGGCCGAATCGAACCGCTTCTTGGCGTCGATCGCCGCCAATGCCTGTCCCTGCGCCCCTCCCCCCCGATCGTGCTGTCCACGAGGGCCGGCCTCCCAGCGCATCGTCACCCGCGCCCCAAGGCCGGCGCGGCCATGGTCCTCGCGCAACCGCTCGCCGGCCAGAATCTGCTTTTCCGTCAGCAGGCCGCGCCGCGCCAGCCAGCCAAGCGGCGATTCGGCCAGGTTCACCGTCACCACCCGCCGGTCGATGGCCTCCGAAGGCGGCAGCACGCGCTTCCCAAGCACCCGATTCGGATAATCCGCGGCATCAATCATCAACATTCTCCCGACAGACTCGACAGAATCGATGAATTGCCATAATGGTATCTATGTAGGAAACCTCTAACCAGGAATGCCAATGCACAGCCGCCTGCGCGAAATCCGCAAAAACCGAGGGCTGACGCTCGCCGACGTGGCGGCGCGCTGCAATCCGCCGACAACGGCCGTCACCATCGGCCGCCTCGAAACCGGAATGCGCCAGCTCACCATCCCCTGGGTCGAGCGAATCGCGGCCGCCCTCGGCATCGAACCGCGCGACCTCGTCGCCGCCCCCGCCGATGCCGCCATCCCCGTCGCCGCCCAACTCACCGCCGACGGCGCCCATCCGCTGCCGGCGCCACTTCGCCTCTATCCGCCCACTCCGTCCACCGGCACCATCGGTCTCATCGTCCGCGACTCCGAGGGCGACTACCGCGCCGGCGACCAGCTCTGGCTCGAACAACTGCCCCCGGAACGGTTCGCGGAAGCCATCAACACCGACATCCTCGTCCCCCGCTCGGTCGGCCGCTTCACCTTCGGCCGCCTCGTCACCACCGAAGGCGGCCGCCTGCATCTGCTGCCCTCCCGCGCCGGCAGCCGGCAGATGGTCATCGCCGACGCCCCATGGATCGCCCGCCTGCAAACCCTGATCCGCAACCTGCAAACCTGAAGCGTCTTCCGCATGGTCCGATCGACGATCGGGCCATGCCCTAGCGCGGCTGAAGGCCGTTCCACGCCTCCATGCTGTTGCAATCCAGCAGCAGCTCCGCCTCCTTCCCGGCAAGCGCAATTTCTTCCATGGCGCATGCCTGCTGCAACGCCCGCAGCGAACGGCGGCGGCGCTCCGTCTCTCCCGCAAGCCGGCCCAGCTCCGCCCGGCTCGCCGCATCGAGGCGCCAGCGCATCGGCAGCACCCGGCCGGCAAAGCGCAGGCCGGGCGCCCGCGGCCGCTCCGCAAGCAGGCGCCGCAACAACGCCACGGTCAGCAGCGGCATATCCACCGGAACCACCAGCAACTCGACGCCATCGGCAAGGGCGGCCGCCACCCCCGTCAGGCCGCCAAGCGGCCCGATCCCCGTCACCGCATCCGGCACGCCCCGATAGTCCGGCCGCGCGCCGCTGATGCGCACATCGGCAAGCCCCACGTCGCGCAGCAGCCGGATCTGATGCTCGATCAACGGCCGGCCACGCCAGGCCAGCATGGCCTTGTCCACCCCCATGCGAAGGGAACGCCCCCCCGCCAGCACCACGCCGACCGTCAACCGGCCGGTCATTCGTCTCCCATGCGCAAGGCGGCGATGAAGGCTTCCTGCGGAATATCGACATTGCCATATTGCCGCATGCGCTTCTTGCCTTCCTTCTGCTTTTCCAGCAGCTTCTTCTTGCGGCTGATGTCGCCGCCATAGCATTTCGCCGTCACGTCCTTCCGCAGCGCCGCAATGGTCTCGCGGGCAACCACCTTGCCGCCGATCGCCGCCTGGATGGGGATCTTGAACAGGTGCCGCGGAATCAGATCCTTCAGCCGCTCGCACATGTGGCGGCCGCGCGCCTCGGCGGCGCCCCGGTGCACGATCATCGACAGCGCATCCACCGGCTCGGCGTTCACCAGAATCGACATCTTCACCAGGTCGCCCTGCCGATAGCCAATCTGATGATAGTCGAAACTGGCATAGCCGCGGCTGATCGACTTCAGCCGGTCGTAGAAATCGAACACCACTTCATTCAATGGCAGCTCATAGGTCAGTTGCGCGCGGCCGCCCACATAGGTCAGGTTCTTCTGGATGCCGCGCCGATCCTGGCACAGCTTCAATATGGCGCCCAGATATTCGTCCGGCACATAGATAGTGGCCTCGATCCACGGCTCGTCCATGGCTTCGATCTTCACCGGGTCGGGCATGTCGGCCGGATTGTGCAACTCGACCTCGGACCCGTCGGTCAGATGCACCTTGTAGACCACCGAAGGCGCCGTGGTGATCAGGTCCAGATCATATTCGCGAGACAGCCGCTCCTGGATGATTTCCAGATGCAGCAACCCCAGAAAACCGCAGCGAAAGCCAAAGCCAAGCGCCGCCGAAGTCTCCATCTCGAAGGCAAAGGAGGCATCGTTCAGCCGCAGCTTGTAAATGGATTCGCGCAACTTCTCGAAGTCGGCGGCGTCCACCGGAAACAGGCCGCAGAACACCACCGGCTGCACTTCGCGAAACCCCGGCAGCGGCTTGGCCGCCGGCTTCTTGGCGTCGGTGATGGTGTCGCCGACGCGCGCTTCCGAAATCTCCTTGATCTGCGCGGTGATGAAGCCGACCTCGCCGGGGCCGAGTTGGGGCAGATTGTCGATCTTCGGCCGGAACACGCCAACCCGGTCCACAAGATGCTCGGTGCCGCCGGCCATGAAGCGGATCTGCTGGCCTTTGCGGATCACGCCGTCCACCACCCGCACCAGAATGACCACGCCCAGATAGGGGTCATACCAGCTGTCGACCAGCATCGCCTTCAGCGGCGCGGCCGCGTCGCCCTTCGGCGGCGGAATGCGCCGCACCACCGCCTCCAGCACGTCGTCGATGCCCAGGCCGGTCTTGGCGCTGGCCAGCACCGCGTCCGAGGCATCAAGCCCGATCACTTCCTCGATTTCCGCCTTCACCTTCTCCGGCTCGGCCGAGGGCAGATCCACCTTGTTGATGACGGGGACGATCTCATGGTCGTGCTCGATCGACTGGTAGACGTTGGCGAGCGTCTGCGCTTCCACCCCTT
>CAYYGQ010000051.1:0-10984 GCA_964471485.1 uncultured Sandaracinobacter sp.
TTACGTCGGCGTCGCGGGCAAGGGCGCGGAAGCCGGCCGTCGCCGCGCGCTCGGGCGCCACATAGAGGAGATCGAGGCGGCCGGCACGGAAAGCCCGCATGGTGTCGTCCTGCCCGCTCGTATGGCTGTTGAGGGCGGCGGCGCGCACGCCCGCCACCTCCAGCGCCCGCACCTGGTCGGCCATCAGCGCGATCAGCGGCGAGACGACGATGGCGCAGCCGTCGCGGCAGATGGCGGGGATCTGGTAGCAAAGCGATTTGCCCGATCCCGTCGGCATCACCAGCACCACGTCCCGCCCGGCCATCAGCTCGTCGATGGCGCGCTGCTGAAGGCCGCGGAAACGGTCGAACCCGAAGACATGGCGCAGGGTTTCAAGGGGGTCGGCCGGCATGGCCCGTTGTTCGCCGTCTTTCGGCCAAAGCGCAAGAGAGCAAAGCCAAGGGAAAGGAGCCAGGGGAAAAGGTGCAAGGGAAAGGGGCGCGGAAAAGCGTATCCGCAAGCGGGAAGGGCTTTTCTTTGCGGATGGATTCCCTATCCTGCGGCGGAGAGCGAAGGAGAGGGAGAGTGGCATGAAATTTCTCGAACGATATAGCGAGCCTGCCTATGCGTTGCTGCGGATCATGACCGGCCTGATGTTTTTGCAGCACGGAATGCAGAAATATTTCGGCTTTCCCGATACGTTCGCTTTCCTGTCCAATCCGTTGAGCGGCCTGCAATATGCGGCGGGCGGGATCGAACTGGTGGCGGGCATCCTCGTCATCATCGGCCTTTGCACGCGGCCGGCGGCCTTCATCGCCAGCGGCATGTGCGCGGTCGGCTACTGGATGGTCCATGCGCCGAACAGTTTCTACCCGATCGCCAACCGTGGCGAGCTGATCGCGCTTTACTGTTTCGTGTTCCTGTTCATCGCCACGCGCGGCGCCGGCATCTGGAGCGTGGATTCGGCGCGGAAACGCTGACGGCGGGTTCCGGCCTGGGGAGTACGGGGGGAGTGGAGTACGGCCGCGTGCAGATGATCGACCGTGGCGACGGCGTGCGCCTCGCCACCCGCTTCCTGCCCGGCCGCGGCCCGACGCTGCTGTTCCTGCCCGGCTATATGTCGGACATGGCGGGATCGAAGGCCGAGCATCTATTGGCCTTCGCGGTGCGCACAGGCCGGCAATGCCTGCTGCTGGACTATTCCGGCTGCGGGCGCTCCGAAGGCCGGTTCGACGACGGCTCAATCCGCCGCTGGGCGGCGGACGCGCTGGCCATGGCCGACCGGCTGGCGCCGGGTCCGCTGCTGCCGGTCGGCTCGTCGATGGGCGGCTGGGCGATGCTGCACCTGGCGCTGGCCGATCCGGCGCGCGTTCATGCCCTTGTCGGCGTTGCCGCCGCCCCGGACTTCACCCGCTGGGGGCTGGCTCTGGACGATGGGGAACGGCGGGCGTTGCGGCAGCAGGGTTTCTTCACCCGGCCGTCGCCCTATGCCGACAGCCCCTATCGCTACAGCCGCGCCTTTCTGGAGGACGCCGAAACCGCCGCGCTGCTGGATGGGGACATCCCGCTCGACTGCCCCGTCCGCCTGCTGCACGGCACGGAAGACGAGGAAGTGCCGACCGGGGTCTCGGCGCGGCTGATGGCGGCGCTTCGCTCAACCGACGTTCAGTTGACGCTGGTAAAGGGGGGCGACCACCGTCTGTCCTCGCCGTCCGCGTTGGCGTTGCTGGAGCGGACCATCGAAAGCGCCATCGAAAGCGCCATCGAAAGCCTTGCCCCCTGATTCGCTTTGCCATTCCCTTTCTGCTGCTGGCGGCGCCGCTCTCGGCGCAGCAAAGCTATGATCCGTCGCTCGATCCGCAGCGTTACGACGGCTGTGTGCGCGCCATTGCCACGGACGCGGCCAAGGTGGTGGACTATGCGACCGAATGGCAGGCGCTTGGCGGCGGCCTGCCGTCGCGGCATTGCCTGGCGCTGGCGCAACTGCATCTGGGCCGGAACGCCGCCGCCGAGCAGACGCTGATGGCCGCGGCAAGCCTTGCCGACACCCAGAAAAGCCCGATGGCCGCCGATCTCTGGGGGCAGGCGGGCAATGCGGCCTTGCTGGCCGGCGATGTCGACGGCGCTGTCGCGCATTTTTCCGCCGGCATCGTCTCGGCTGGCGAATTCGCGCCGAAGCGCACCGCCGCCCTGCTGATCGACCGTGCCCGCGCCCGCGCCGAGCAGCAGCGCGCCACCGAGGCCCGCGCCGACCTCGACCGGGCGCTGGCGCTCGATGGCGACGCCGCCGAGGGCTGGCTGCTGTCGGCGGCGCTGGCGCGGCGCCAGCAGGATTTGCCGCGCGCCCGGACGGACATGGCGAAGGCATTGGCGCTGGCGCCGACGGACGGCGACGTGCTGCTGGAAGCCGCCCGCCTCGCCGAGGCGGAACGGGATTCGAAGGCGGCGCGGGAATTTCTGCAAAAGGCGGCCGCCAGCGGCGATTCCGAAGCGGCAAGCCAGGCGCGCGAAGCGCTCGCCGCCGCTGCCGAAGCGCCCTAGGAAGCGGCCGGCATCTCTCCCTCCAGCAGCGGCAGCACCACCGGCACCACATCCTGGCCGCCGCCGATGATCATTTCGATGGCGACGTAAAGAACGAGGGCAAGGCCGATCCAGCCGATCCAGTGGAAGCGCTCGATCAGCCGGGCGACATAATTGGCGGCGACCCCCATCAGGGCGACCGACAGCACCAGGCCGATCACCAGCACTTCGATATGGTGCTGGGCGGCGCCGGCGACGGCCAGCACATTGTCGAGGCTCATGGAGAGGTCGGCGACGGCGACCGCCCAGACGGCGCCGAGGAAGGTCTTGGCGGCGGGCGGCGCATCGTGCAGCACGGTGCCGTCGTCAAGGCGCACGCTGGTGTCGGGGCGGAGTTCCCGATACATTTTCCAGCACACCCAGAGCAGCAGCAGCCCGCCGGCGAGCCTGAGGCCGACCACGTCCAGCAGTTCGGTGACGATGACGGCGAAGCCGACCCGGAGCACCAGCGCCGCCACCATGCCGACGGCGATGACCTTTTTTCGCTCGTGCGCCGGCAGGCCGGCGGCTAGCGCGCCGATGACGATGGCGTTGTCGCCGGCCAGCACCAGGTCGATGAGGATGACCTTGCCGAGCGCCTGCAACGCACCCGGCTCAAGCAGGAATGCAAAATCCATGACGGGCTGCTAGCGCAAATAGAGCGGCCAGCCTAGGCCAAACTGGCGGCAAACCGCCGGTAAACTGGCGGCGCCTGCCCCGGCGGAAGCCGATTGACTTGCGGGGAAAAGCGGCGGAACATCGCCGCCGCTCGGCAAAGCCGAGCCGGCTCGGCGGGAGGAGCCGCGCAAGAAGGAGCGGTGGGGGCGCTGGGGGCAAGGCTGATCTTTTCGGGCCGATCGGCGGCCAATCGACGGACGGCACGGCGGACGGCGGCTGCACGGCTGCCTGCTTCGTCTGCCGGCGTCTCGGGCCGGAATCATGCCTAGGCGCGCGCGCTTTTCCGGCCGGGCAGGAGAAACGGCGATGTCAAGATCGGCACTAAGATCGGTGGGGATGCTGGCGGCGACCATGGCGGCCGTCGTCGCGCTGTTCGGCCAGACGGCGCAGGCGAAGGCGCCCGCCGGCGGCGGCGAGATCCTGTGGGACAGCTACGGGGTGCCGCACATCTACGCCAAATCGGAAGAAGGCGCCTTCTACGGCTTCGGCTGGGCGCAGGCGCAAAGCCACGGCAACATCCTGCTGAAGATGTATGGCGAATCGCGTGGGCGTGGCGCTGAATATTGGGGCGAATCGGGGGAAGCGCTCAGCCGCTGGGTGGTGGCGAACGACGTGCCGGAACGCTCGCGCATCTGGTATCGGCAGCAGACGCCGCAGATGCGCGCCAATCTCGATGCCTTCGCCGAAGGCGTCAACGATTATGCCGCCGCCCATCCGGACAAGATCGACGCCGAGATGAAGCGGGTGCTGCCGCTTTCGGGAGTCGACATCCTCCAGCACGCCCACCGGCTGATGAACTACAACTATATCGCCTCCGAGCGGCGGGCGCTTTCCAACCCGGCGGAAGACGGCTCCAACGCCTGGGCCGTCGCACCGTCGCGCTCGGCGAGCGGCAATACCATGGTGCTCGCCAATCCGCACCTGCCGTGGTCGCCGTCGATGCTGACCTATTACGAGGCGCATCTGAACGCTCCCGGCCTGATGATCTATGGCGGAACGCAGGTCGGCCTGCCGGTCATCCGCTTCGCCTTCAACAACAACATCAGCTTCACCAACACGGTGAACACCATCCTCGGCTACACCACATACAAGCTGACTCTGGCCGACGGCGGCTATCTGTTCGACGGCAAGGTGCGGCCGTTCGAGACCGTCGCCAAAAGCTACAAGGTGCGCCAGGCCGACGGCAGCCTGAAAACGGTCAACTTCGAACAGCGAATCGCCGTCCAGGGGCCGGTGTTCGAACTGCCGGGGAATGGCGGCACCGTCGCCGTCCGCGTCGCCGGGCTCGACCGGCCGGGCGCGCTCCAGCAATATCTCGACATGGGGAAATCGCAGAACTGGGAACAGTTCAGCAGCGCGCTCCGCCGCCATCAGGTGCCGACCTTCAACATCGTCTACGGCGACCGCGACGGCCACATCCTCTATCTCGACAACGGCATCCTGCCGAAGCACGCCGCCGGCGGCGACTTCAACAGCTGGAACAGGCCGGTGCCGGGTGATACCTCGGCAACCCTCTGGACCGAAGTGCACCCCTTTGACGACATGCCGATGGTGCTCGACCCGCCGACCGGCTATGTGCAGAACGCCAACGATCCGCCGTGGCTCTCCACCTATCCGCGCGTTCTCGACCCGGCCAAATATCCGCCCTATGTGGCGGTGGTCGGCCCGATGAGCCAGCGGGCGCAGCTGTCGAACAAGCTGATGATCGAGACGCCGAAGCTTGGTTTCGACGATTTCGTGCGCCGGAAAACCGATACCACCTCGCTGATGGCCGAGCGCATGCTGCCCGACCTGCTGGCGGCGGCCGCTTCCAGCACCGACCCGGACGTGGTGGCGTCGGTTGCCCTTCTGCAGAGCTGGGACCGTCGCATGGAGGCCGATGCGAAGGCCGCCCTGCTGTTCGAGACCTGGGCGGGGATTTTCGCCCCGAACAATTTCACCAGCCAGGACAATTATGCGGTCAAGTGGACCATCGACGATCCGCTGGAAACGCCGCGCGGCCTCAAGGATCCGGCGGCGGCCGTCGCCATGCTGCAACAGGCGGCGGTGAAGACGCGCGAACTCTACGGCCGGCTCGATCGGCCGTTCGGCGAAGTGTCGCGCTTCCGCATCGGCGACGTCGACCTGCCGGGGCACGGCAGCTACGGCAACCTCGGCATCTTCCCGGTGATCACCTGGAGCCCGCTCAAGGACGGCACCCGCACTCCGCTCCACGGCGAGACATGGATTTCCATGGTGGAATTCAGCACGCCGTTGAAGGCGGTCGGCCTGATGACCTATGGCAACAGCAGCCAGCCGGGGTCGAAGCACAACAACGACCAGTTGCACCTTCTGGCCAACAAGAGCTTCCGCACCCTATGGATCGAGCGCGCCGACATCGAACGCAATCTCGAAGCAAGGCAGGAGTTTTAGCACATGCGATCTACCATTGTCGTGGCCTTGGCGCTGTTCGCCGCCGCCCCCGCCGTCTTCGCCGTTTCCGCGCAGCCGGCTTTTACGCCGTCTGACGCCGAGCGGCGCGTGCACGAGGGCCTGATCGTGCTCGATACCCATTTCGACACGCCGGCGAACCTCGGCCGGCCGGGGTGGAGCATCCTCGACCGCCACGACACCGCAACGGACGGCGATCAGGTCGATCTGCCGCGCATGGTCGAGGGCGGGGTCGACGGCGGCTTCTTCGCCATCTTCATCGGCCAGGGACCGCGCACCCTCGGCGGCTATCAGGCCGCCCGCGATGCGGCGCTGGTTCGGGCCGTGCAGATCCGCGAGATGGTGGCCGCGCACCGCGACCGTTTCGCGCTGGCGCTGACGGCCGACGACGCCCGCCAGGCGGTTCAGGACGGCAAGCGCTTCGTCTTCGTCAGCATGGAGAACGGCGCCCCGGTGGCCGGCGACCTGACGCTGCTGCGGACCTTCCGGGCGCTGGGGGTGACGACGATGAGCCCGGTCCACACCCGCAACAACGATCTGGCCGACAGCGCCACCGACACGCCGGAATGGCAGGGGCTGTCGCCGGAAGGGCGGCGCTATGTGGCCGAGGCGAACCGGCTGGGGATCCTGCTCGACGGCTCGCATGCGTCGGACGACGCCATCCGCCAGATGGTCGAGCTGTCGCGGGCGCCCATTATCCTGACGCACTCGGGGATGCGCGCCGTCTACGACCACCCGAGGAATGCCCCCGACGACGTGGCGAAGGCGGTGGCGGCCAAGGGCGGCGTCATCCAGATCAACGCCTTCAGCGGCTATATGATCGACCAGCCGCGCATCCCGGAACGAAGCGCCGCTTTGGCCGAACTGTCGCGGAAATATCGCCGCGCCGGCGGCCTTTCGGTCGAGGAACGCCGCGCCATGCTGGCCGAACGCCGCGCCATCGACGCCCGCTGGCCGGTGCCGCGCGCCACCATCGACGATTTCCTGCAACATCTGCGCCACGCCATCGAGCTGGTCGGCATCGACCATGTCGGCCTAAGCGGCGATTTCGACGGCGGCGGCGGGTTGGACGGGCTGAACGACGTGACCGATTTCCCAAGCGTCACCGCGGCGCTGCTGCGGGCCGGCTATTCGGCCGACGACATCGGCAAATTCTGGGGCGGCAACGCGCTTCGGGTGCTGGCGGCGGCGCAGGCGGCGGCGGAGCCGGGGGCGGTGCCGGTGGTTCCGGTCACCCGCTGATGCCGGCAGAGACGGGCGCGGCTTCGGAAGGACTGGTGGCGGACATCGACGCCACCAACCGGCCGACCAGCCTCGGGCGCTCGGTTTCCAACACCATCAAGGGCTCTGCCGGCAATCTGGTCGAATGGTATGACGTCTATGTCTATTCGGTGTTCGCGACTTCGTTCGAACATCATTTCTTCAGCCCCGACAACCAGAACGCCGATGTCTATATCTGGGCGATCTTCGCGCTCACCTTCCTGATGCGCCCGGTCGGCGCCTGGTATTTCGGCCGTTTCGCCGACCGGCGCGGCCGCCGCGCCGCCCTCACCCTGTCGGTGCTGATCATGTCGGCCTGTTCCTTCATCGTCGCCGTCATGCCGACGCGGCTTGAGATCGGCGAATGGGCGGCGATGATCCTGATCCTGTGCCGGCTGGTGCAGGGCTTTGCCACCGGCGGCGAATATGGCACCTCGGCCACCTATCTGACCGAGGCGGCGGTGCCGACACATCGCGGCTTTCTGGCGTCCTTCCATTATGTGACGCTGATCGGCGGCCATGTGCTGGCGCAGGCGCTGTTCCTGCTGCTGCTGTTGCAGACCTCGCACGAGGCGATCGCCGCCTGGGGCTGGCGCCTTGCCTTTCTGATCGGCGGCGTTGGCGCGCTGGTGGTGCTGTGGATGCGGCGCACCATGGACGAATCCATGAGCAAGGAGGCGCTTCGCTCGGTCCGCGAGGGGAAGAAAAGCGGTTCCGGCTCCATGGCCGAGCTGTTCCGCCATTACTGGCGGGAGCTGCTGGTCTGCTTTCTGGTCACCATGGGCGGCACCGTCGCCTTCTATGCCTATTCGATCAACGGGCCGAACATCGTCAAGGCCAGCTTCGCCGACACCAGCCCGGTGGCCGGCTCGGTGGTGTCGCTGGTGGCGCTGACGGTGCTGATGCTGCTGCAACCGCTGGGCGGCTATATCTCCGACCGGGTGGGGCGGCGTTCGCTGCTGGTGTTTTTCGGCGTCGGCGGCCTGTTGTTCACCTGGGTGATCTTCACCATGCTGCCGAACGTCACCAACGCGCTGCTGTCGTTCGCCATCCTCACCGTCGGCTTCGTCATCCTCACCGGCTACACGTCGATCAACGCGGTGGTGAAGGCGGAACTGTTCCCGACGCATGTGCGCGCCCTTGGGGTCGGCTTCGGCTATGCGGTGGCCAATTCCTGCTTCGGCGGCACCGCGCCGATGTTCTACGCGGCGGCGAACAGCGCCGACCGGGTGCCGCTGTTCATCCTCTATGTAACCGCCCTCATCGCGGCGTCGCTGCTGGTTTATCTGTTGCTGCTGAAAAACCACGGCCCGAACTGGTTCGACGACCCGGCGGACATGCGCCGCCGCCGCGACAGCCCGGGCCACCGCGTCTTCCCGATGGGCGTTTAAGGCGCGCGGGGGTTCCGACAGGATCGCCCGTGCTGCCCATTGGTGCGGCCCGTTGGTGCGGACCTGGCAAACATCATCGCCATCGGCCCGAACTCCGGGCCGTCTCCGGTCACGGCCAGTAAGACGGCTCAGGGTCTGCGTTTCAAGAACCTGTTCGAAACGAAGAGCATCGCCAGAACGTCCGGCACATCGGACAACAGCGCCGGTTGGGTCGAAGAAGGCACCACCGAAATCGGATACGACTATATCCAGACTTCAGGCGGCACCCTCACCAAGGACTACGCGGAAGTCTTCTTCCCGAATGGGCGGAAAGTGAAGCTGGATCTACGCGGCGTCGCCGTCTGATGGTGGCGCCGATGGTGCCGAAGCCGAGGATCAGCAGCGCCCAGCTTGCCGGCTCGGGGATAGCGGGCGCGGCAGGTTGGAAGTCTGGGCCGACATAGTAGCGGGTTTCGCCGCCGAGCGGGGTGACGCTGGCGGTGGAAACCGCCCAGGTGCCGGTCACGCTTCCGGTTGTTGCCTCATACTCGATCTCAAGCCCCGGAGGGGCGGACTCAATGTCGTCCAGAAAGGCGAAGAAATAGCCGCCGTTCACCGAGGCGTTGAAGGCCGTGGTCCAACTGTTGTAAAAATCCGAGATGTAAATATCGCTGACAACGATGCCGTCTGGCGTGCTGGTATAATAAACCGTGGAGTCTGCCGTGTTCCAGGCACCCCATCCATAACCATTGTCCATGCGCGTGACCGATCCCTTGCGCGCATAAATTCCGACCGAGATGTGCCCGTTTTCCACATTGCCGGTCACCAGATCGAATTGCAGGTCGACGGTCACCGCCTTGCCGATGCTATCATAGAAGAATGGTTGGAAAAGATACTCGCCGATCCACCCCTCATCGATCGTGCCGGTGCCGGTGATGTGGTAAGTCGTAATGCTGTTCGGCCCAACGTCGAAAATGTTGACGGCAGCCGCCGGAGTGGCGAGCGCAAGTGAAACACCTGCAAGCAGCAGGTGCGGGGTGAATTGCATCGGTGGGTCCTCCTGTTGCGGCGAACCTCTGCTACGACCGGCAGGCTGTCAATTGGCGGACTCTCGCAAATCGTAGTTAACGATCAGCCAAGCAGCCAGCCGATCTTCTCTTCGGCCTCAACGAGTGTCCCCTACGTCGCCAGCATCTGCGTCTGTGGCCCCAGATACTCGGCGGCGTTGTAAACGCCCCGCACCGAAGCATCGATGTGCGCCAGTTGCATCTCGATCCAGTCGACATGGAAGCGGCGCGATCCGTCCGGATTTAGGGCTTCGTTGGCCCATGTGCATGTACTGATTCCCCTGTGGTCACGGCCCGAATCGTGGCCACAATATGACCACAAAATTCCGGGAAGCAATGGGACTGATGGGGACTGATGGGGAAAATCACCCCGAGGAAAATTCAGAATTTATAAGGTATTACACTGTTTTTGGGACTAATAGGGACTGATGGGGAAAGAGACGGTGCGGCCCATTGGTGCGGACGGCGGGACTCGAACCCGCACTTCCTTCGAAAGGGGATTTTAAGTCCCCCGCGTCTACCGGTTTCGCCACGTCCGCATCAATAGGCCGCCTCCATGGGCCGCATCAATGGGCCGCACACAGGCCGCATAAAGGGCCGGTCGCACGCATGGGGCAGGGCGGCGGCGCGGTCAATCGGGAGAGGGAGAGAAGGCGGCTGCGGGCTACAGGTTCAGCTTCTCGCGCAGTTCCTTGCCGGGCTTGAAATGCGGCACATATTTCGCCTCGACATCCACCGCCGCGCCGGTGCGGGGGTTGCGGCCGATGCGCGCCTGGCGCGCCCGCGTCGAAAAGGCGCCGAAGCCGCGCAGTTCGACGCGGCCGCCGTCGGCCAGCCGCTCGACGATCGAATCGAGAATGGTGGACACCACGCGCTCCGCCTCGCGCGGGGTGAGGTGCGGGTTGGCGGCGGCAATCTGGCTGACGAGTTCGGATCGGATCATCGAAAAAACCCCTCTTTCAGCCGATTTATGACGAAGAACGCCGTCCTTCGTCAACCCCGTTGGGCCGCATGCGAAAACGGGCGGCAACCACGGTTGCCGCCCGCTTCGCATCGTCCGTGGACGACAGCTCAGTCGTCCTGTTTCGCCTTGTTGAGGGCGGCACCCAGAATGTCGCCAAGCGACGCGCCCGAATCGGACGAGCCATATTGCGCCACCTGCTGCTTTTCCTCGGCGATCTGCATGGCCTTGATCGACAGCATCGGCTTCTTGCCGCGCTCGAAACCGACCACCATGGCGTCGACCTTCTGGCCGATCTGGAAGCGTTCCGGGCGCTGGTCGTCGCGGTCGCGCGACAGGTCGGAGCGCTTGATGAAGGCGGTGGGGCCGTCTTCGCCGATCTGCACTTCGATGCCGCCGTCGCGCGCTTCGCGGACGATCGCCGTCACCACGTCGTTGCGCTTCAGGGCGTCGCCGCTGGCGACCGGCTGGGCGGAGGTGGCGGCGCCTTCGGCCGACACCTGCTTCATGCCGAGCGAAATACGCTCGCGCTCGATGTCCACCTCGAGCACCTGGGCGCGAACCGTCTCGCCCTTGTGGTGCAACTGGAGGGCCGCTTCGCCCGAGACGCCCCAGGCGATGTCCGACATGTGAACCATGCCGTCCACATCGCCCGGAAGGCCGATGAACAGGCCGAATTC